>JAZLIT010000001.1:0-4904 GCA_045617525.1 Solibacillus sp.
TCCATTGCAAGAATGGCTTCCCATTTCGCTTTCTCTTCTTCTTCACGAGCAACGAAGATTGTTTCAGGTAAATCTTCTGCATGCTTTTTAAGATGTTTAGTATACTCTACTGCGTTTGGTCCTGCAACCATACCACCGTAGATTGCTGATAATAATGAGTTTGCTCCTAAACGGTTTGCACCATGTTGAGAGTAATCACATTCACCAGCAGCAAATAAACCAGGTATTTCAGTCATTTGGTTGTAGTCTACCCATAATCCACCCATTGAATAGTGAACAGCTGGGAAAATTTTCATTGGTAATTTACGTGGGTCATCTCCTACGAATTTTTCGTAGATTTCGATGATACCACCTAATTTAATATCTAATTCATGTGGATCTTTATGAGAAAGATCTAAGTACACCATGTTTTCGCCGTTAATACCAAGTTTTTGATTAACACATACGTCGAAGATTTCGCGTGTAGCGATATCACGTGGTACTAGGTTACCGTAAGCTGGGTATTTTTCTTCAAGGAAGTACCAAGGCTTACCGTCTTTATAAGTCCAAACTCGTCCACCTTCACCACGAGCAGATTCTGACATTAGACGGTTTTTGTCGTCTCCTGGAATCGCTGTTGGGTGAATTTGAATCATTTCACCATTTGAGTAAGTAGCACCTTGTTGATAAACAATTGATGCTGCTGAACCTGTATTGATTACAGAGTTTGTTGTTTTACCGAAGATAATACCAGGACCACCCGTCGCCATAATTACAGCGTCAGAGCGGAATGATTTAATCTCTTCTGTACGTAAATCTTGTCCTACGATACCTCGGCAAACACCTTCTTCGTCGACAATTGCACCAAGGAATTCCCAGTGCTCATATTTCGTTACCATACCAGCTACTTCGTGTGCACGAACTTGCTCGTCTAGCGCGTATAATAATTGTTGACCAGTTGTTGCACCAGCGAATGCTGTACGGTGCATTAATGTACCGCCGAAACGACGGAAATCAAGAAGTCCTTCTGGTGTACGGTTGAACATAACACCCATACGATCCATTAAGTGGATGATCCCAGGTGCTGCATCCGCCATAGCTTTAACTGGTGGTTGGTTAGCTAAGAAATCTCCACCATACACTGTATCATCAAAGTGGATCCAAGGAGAATCCCCTTCACCTTTCGTATTTACAGCACCATTAATTCCGCCTTGCGCACATACAGAATGTGAACGTTTTACGGGAACTAATGAGAATAATTCAACAGCAGTGCCTACTTCAGCTGCTTTAATCGTAGCCATTAGGCCCGCTAAACCGCCACCTACGACGATGATTTTGCTTTTCGCCATGATTATTTCTCACTCCTCTTACATTGCTTTTCTTCTAATTAAGTCGGCTCCCTATTACAGAACGCCTGCGAAAGTTAAGATTGATACGACACCCATAATTGAGATGATCACGAAGAACACCATTGAAATGTACGTAACGATTTTTTGAGATTGTTTTGATTGTGTGATACCCCAGCTTACTAAGAATGACCATAGGCCGTTAGCTAAGTGGAATGTAGCAGATAAAATACCCAAAATATAGAACGCTAACATTAATGGGTTCTCTGCAACAATATCATGCATCATGCTGAAATCAACATCTGCTCCAAGCGCCTTTTGAATACGCGTTTGGAAAATATGCCATGCCACGAATACTACAAGGAAAATCCCTGTAAAACGTTGTAACACGAACATCCAGTTACGGAATGTACTAAAACGCTTCGCATTGTGTTTTGCAGTAAATGCAATAAACACACCATAAAACGCATGGAACATTAATGGAATATAAATAATAATCCATTCCATAGCTAGCAATAATGAATGTGGTACTAATTCCATCATAGCTGTTGCACTATTATAAAATTCTTCTCCACCTACAACAGTGAAGTTCAACGATAAGTGGAACACCAAAAACAGACCTACAGGAATTACTCCAAGTAAAGAATGTAGTCGGCGCCATAAAAACTCACGATCTTTCGACAAGACTGTTACCCCCCTTAGTACTTGAAATATGCATAAATCGACACCATTTTGTAAACGTTTTCGATTGACTGCATATCTCATCATGGTACAATATTATGACATATCAATTGTACTCTCAACGTTTGGCACCGTCAAGGTTACTACGGTGTTTTTAAATGCGTAATTATTGCTTGTTTACTAGCTTTTGAGTAGTAATTTTCTACATAAAGCATTTTTTATTTACGAATTGGGTTTTATAGCAATTTTATTTTGGAGGTAATACTATGGAGAATGTGATTTCTCGTTCAATCCCCGCTTTTGGCTACGAAATTATTCGTGATCAAATTCTTTCGTCGATTCTTGGCAAACATGAAGAAGACATTTTATATTGGGCAGGAAAGGATCTTGCGCGTAAATTTCCTTTATTTTCGCTAAACGAAACTTATCCATTTTTCAAGGAAGCGGGCTGGGGTGAATTAATCCTCGAAAAAGAGGGTAAGGACGAAGCAGTCTACACGTTATCGGCAGATCCTGAATTTTTAAATATTGAAAAAAGATGCTTCCGTTTAGAAGCTGGTTTTTTAGCCGCACAAACAGAACGTAACATCGGATATTTAACAGAGTGCTATGAAGAAAAAAATATTAAGCAAAATTATATTTCATTTAAAGTGAAATGGGATTTAAAAGAAGTACGTAACAATATTTAAACTCTAGTAAACTAGTGTTTAAATCAATAAAAGGGATGTGCTTTCTGTTACTAGAGCACATCCCTTTTATAAATGACTTTCTTCCATATAAGTATGGTTATTCCTCTAACCCGTTTTCACTTTGGGTACCCTGCGTTTTGAAATGGTTCCACACTTGATTTGCAAGCTTACCCGGCAGTCCACTATTCTGAAGTTCTTCAATTGTCGCACCGCGAATTTTCTTAACCGAACCAAAATGCTTTAATAATTGCTGTTTTCGCTTTGGTCCAATTCCCTCAATCTTATCTAGTGTAGACGTAATCGATGACGCTTGATGTTGCTGGCGTAAAAATGTAATAGCAAAACGGTGCACTTCATCTTGAATCCGCTGTAATAAATAAAACGCATCACTTGTTCGCTTCATTTCGATGACACCGGGTGGATCGCCATATAGCAATTGAGAGGTATTATGTTTTTCATCCTTTGCAAGTCCCGCAATTGGGATAAATAATCCAAGTTCATCCTCAATTACTTCACGGGCCTTCTCCATCTGCCCTTTACCACCATCCACAATGATTAAATCAGGTAATGGTAAGTCTTCCTTTAATACACGTATATATCGACGGCGAATAACTTCTTCCATCGCACCATAATCGTCATGTTTCGCAGCTTCACGAATCTTGTATTTACGGTATTCTTTTTTGGCTGGTTTGCCATCTATAAAAACAACCATTGCTGATACTGGATCTGAACCATGCATATGCGAATTATCAAATGATTCAATTCGAATTGGTGTTGAAATATGCAAAGCATTACCAAGTGCTTCACATGCACCGATTGTCCGCTCTTCTTGACGTTCAATTAACTTAAACTTTTCCGCTATCCCAATTTGAGCATTCTTCTGCGCCATATCAACCATTTCTTTTTTATGGCCGCGCTTTGGTGTTACAACTTTTATTGTTAATAGTTGCTGCAAAAGTTTTGCATCAATTGTAGCTGGCACAAAAATTTCTTTTGGCTTCAAATGCTGTGTAGATTCATAAAAGCGACCCACGAATGTCAAAAATTCTTCTTCAGGCGTTTGATAGATTGGGAAAATTGAAACATCGCGTTCGATCAGCTTCCCTTGACGCATAAAAAACACTTGTACACAAATCCAACCCTTCTCAACAGCATAGCCAAATATATCTCTATTGGTTAAATCACCTGACGTAATATTTTGCTTTTGCATAATCGTTTCAATGTGTGTAATTTGATCACGAAATTCTTTCGCACGTTCAAATTCTAATTTTTCTGCTGCGTCTATCATTTTCTGTTGCAATTCTTGTTTTACTTTTTCATAACCTCCACCGAGAAAATCTGTAATTTCTTCCACCATTTCTTCAAATACCTTTTGGTCAATTTCTTTTACACAAGGAGCTAGACATTGATTCATATGATAATAAAGGCAAGCTTGGTTCGGTAAAGTAGAACATTTTCTTAATGGATAAATACGATCTAGTAGCTTTCTCGTTTCATTGGCTGCATATGCATTTGGATAAGGTCCAAAATAATGGGCTTTATCCCTTTTTATTTTTCTTGTCGTTAAGATGCGAGGATACTTTTCATTGGTAATTTTTATATATGGATACGTTTTATCATCCGTTAATAACACATTATATTTCGGGTCATGTAATTTAATTAAATTTAATTCTAAAATAAGCGCCTCTAAATTACTAGAGGTTACGATATATTCAAAGTCCTCAATTTCCGATACAAGTCTTGCGGTTTTACCATTATGGCTACCGGTAAAATAAGACCTTACTCGATTTTTTAAAATTTTCGCCTTCCCGACGTAAATAATGGTCCCTTGCCGATCTTTCATCAAATAACAGCCGGATTCATCCGGTAAAATTGCTAATTTATTTTTAATCGTCTCATTCATCGTAATCACCTAGTCCATTTAATAAGTCCTATCGTAATTATACAACAACCAATCATCCATTCCTAAAAAAACAGTACGCTACAGTTGAACGGAAAACTTATAACTATTTATACGCATTTTTTTGCATACCTAAGCAAATAGATAGTATAGCCCCAAAAAAATAAAAATCGAGTAGGAGGGAGTGATTAACTCCCGACCTCTCACACCACCGTACATACGGATCCGTATACGGCGGTTCAATTAAGATGAATAACGCAAAGTTTCGTAACGAACTTGCAGACTTTTCAGCCCTTGGCTTTCCCAATA
>JAZLIT010000002.1:0-14396 GCA_045617525.1 Solibacillus sp.
AGTGAAAACGACTTATCTCGCAGAAGGGATTTTTACAGGTTCGGAGGTATTGGACAAAAAAGCAATGTTTCGCATTGCTATTAATGAGGGAAATGAAGTTGTTAGACATCAAATAATTCTTGTCGATCTACTCACGATGAATTTCTTACACCCTTTTAATAAAAACGATGACGCTAATTATTTCAGATCACCTCTATATCCAATAACAGAATTCAAATGGATGACAACAGATTCTATTGAATTAGCTGTAGCTGATATCCCTGATACAACGTTTGAGTCTATAGAAAAGTGGTATAAAACTGCTAATCCGCCTGTGAAAAGAATAAAGATTACAATTGAATAAATCCAAATTCTCTATCAGAATTCGGAACAATCGAGGGCATGATTGGATGTACTAAAGCACGACTGTGTTTTATTGGTGTAACCTTCGTTTTTATAACTATCAACAAGATGGCGTTCTAAAAATTCTTCTAATTTCAATTGTTACATAAATAGTATTTTTGTTTAAATCTTAGCCATACTAAGTTATATTTTCCCGAAATGGAGGACAAAAATGCCAGACTTCATCATCGTAATAATTCGTCCTATATCTTCCTTATTTATACTTTTATTGGTCGTCCTGCTCACACTATTTAAACCTATGTATATTGAAGGGATAAAAAAATGAACAAATCTCAATATGTTTTAGCTGTGTGTAGTTTCGTTGTATTCTTTATTTTATCGGTGAACTATGAGACACCATTCATCCAAGCTTTTGACAGGGTAGCATCTGATTCATTATATGGGAATAAATTCATTACACTGTTTCATTATTTAGGTGAAACTAAGTTTATTTTCGCTATCACAATAATTATTTTAATCATTATTTGGATTCGCAAAAAAGATTATAAATTGGTGGTTTTTGTAATTTTATCTGTTGGTGTGGGATATGGATTATATCAATTTTTAAAACGCGTAATTGAACGGCCTCGTCCTGAGATTGTAGATCAATTTTCCACTTATAGTTTCCCTTCAGGACATGCAGTGCATGGTCTATTATATTTATTAACAATCGCCTATGTGTTTAATCGAATTGTCATTTCAAAGAGGGCTTCGCGCATAGTTTGGATAACAGCCATTATATTAAGCTTATTAATTGGGGTTTCTCGAATAACAGAGGGACGTCACTTCGCTTCTGATGTTTTAGCTGGTTGGTTGCTTGGCTATAGTTGGTTTATCCTTTGCGTATGGTGGTATAAAAGTGGAAATCGTAATTTCAGTTGATTACGAAACAAAAAACTTGAAACTTAGATATCGATTCTTTACCATATGTGGATTGAATTATATACCTTTTATCTCTACATTTTGAGGATTCAATAGTCGTTTAAAAGAATCGTGCCAGGTTTACAAGGGATTTTTGAAGTCGCAACGAGAGTGGCACGCAACTTGCTACAATTTACGGCTTAGCAATTGCACCATTACTGAAATCAAATGATAAAAATGATAAAAAATAAATAACGCCAGGTACATACACAACTCCCCTATTCAAACCTTTACTAGCGTTGGTTTAGTAGGTCTAAATTGCGAGTGCCTGGCATGAGAAAAAGGGACAACGATTATTTTAATTAACTATTCAGCCTACTAAATAAAAATTATTATTATCATCAATTCCGATTTTTATTCCTGAAGCTAAAATAATCTCTAAGGGGAATACAGCAGATTCTTTATGTGAAAAAAACCATTTCCGCTTAGTATTTACGAGCAATAAATATACCGGCCATTTTCTATTCCCCATAAAGGACAACGAATTTTGGGAAACCTCACCACCATCTCGTTTGAATATTGATACGTTTTTTAATTCTTCAGCAACTGCTAATTTATCCTGAACAACTAAACTCATTTCTGACATTTTTATAAAACTAGATTTAGAAAAAGGGACATTACTTAGCGGATTATCTTGTAATCTAGAAATGAATTCAACGATGTTACCAGAAGGATCTTCAAAGTAAATAGATTTAGCGTTGATACTAGTGAAGTAAACCTCATCTTCACCTTCTTCAGTTGATAAAGGTACTCTTTTTTGAGTCCACTCTTTTGCTTCTAGAAATTGATTGGATGGAATATCAAAAGCGAAATGATAGTATGGCTCATCTTTTACGTTTCGGTTGTTAAATTCAACAGTGGTAGATCCAAATCTAATTTCAAAACTATCGATAGAATCAGTTTCTACTTCTAACTCTAATATATTTCCATAAAAATTTTTCATTTCATCTAATTTATTAGTTTGAAGAGCTACTTTTGCAATATCCAAAATACTTCACCGTCTTCTCTAAGTTTTAAAAATACTATACCATTCCTATTTCCCAAAAAATACCGGTCTTTTGATTGATAATTATGTATTAGTCCAACGATTTCTACATCAATTTCTGCCTCAAATGTTTGATAGTCTGGCTCATTAAGAATCTTATGAAACCTCATTAGAAGTTGCGATCTTGAAGAAGGACACCCTAACTGAATACTTCCCTTTAATAATAAATAAAAATTCCCGTAAGTTCAGCTCAAATCCAGTACAATTGCATTTCCAAAATCTTTTACATCTCTCAAATAATCATATCCTGTAGGGTTGCCAAAGCTGTTAAACGCTCTCACTGCAACAATTCTTTCCGATGGGATGACTAATAGTGTAACGGTCGTATAACCTAAAATTTGATAGGCTCCAATTGGCACTTGTTCCCCTATTTCAGAACGATTGGCCTGCGATCCTTTCACAAACCAGAAGAATCCATTTTCAGGTAAGTCCTTGTTTTCATAAGATGGATTATGCATCTGGGTAGCAAGCTGAATAATCGAGGGATCGATAATTTGTTTTCCATTAATGCTGCCATTATTTAGATGCAATAGCCCCCATTGCGCTAATTCCCGTGTCGAAGCATACATATTCATTTTACTGCCATCAATATTTTGAGGTGTTATCCAGTGTCTATCATAATCTTTTCGAATTACTTCCACAAACGTGTCATCGAAAGTATTGTACCAATTCGTTTCCGTAAAATTTAAAGGGATAAATACTTCTTCAGTCACAATTTCTGCAATCGTTCTATTCATTGTATTTCGAATGATTTCTGACACTAACTCTACATTTATTCCTTGATATCCCCAATTTCTACCTGCTGGGAAATCTCGTTCGGTAAAACCATTTTTGTCTGATAAACCATGTGAATGTGTCATTAAATGGCGAATTGTCGTTCCGTTTAATATTTCATTTTGCTTGTTTGCTGGCAAGTATAAAGAGATTTCATCGTCAATTGATTGAATAAAGCCACGTGAAACAGCGTAAGCAAGCGCAAATCCCACATAGCTTTTTCGACAGGACGCAATATGGAACTTCGTATCCGGTTGAATCGGGCGAGAATTTATCCCTTTTGAATGCGTTCCCCAATATTGTTCAACTTCTAGCTGATTATTATGGTAAACAATTAAGGCACCGCCAGAACAGTCCAGCGTGTTATATGTATTTTCTACAGCACGTATCACTTTTTGGAATTTAGTTTTCATCAATTTTTAAGCCCCTTTTCCATTGAAACATCAATTGTTATCTGGAATAATAGGATGATTCATTTAACAGCTGAATATTAATGATCCTCCATCAAATTCCATCGGGTTTTAATTCCTACAATTTACTTAATAACTTTATTTTACCATACCACCAAACAAATAATTGAAAATTCAATCTAAAGATGTCATAATGAAACCACTATCTTCGAAGGGATGTTGAATGGTCGATGAAAAAATAATTCTATTTTACACGTAAAATGTATACGCATTTTCACTTAAAATAGGATTAGTCTGCCCATTTTCAATACCTTCATAATGCCTTTTTCGAGGCTTATTTATGTATAAATGCTAATCCTTCTGAATCGTTTTCAGGAGGATTTTTTATTTGTCTATGCGTATACATTCACACCAATTGATTGGGATGATTGTATGCTAAATTTCAACTCATCTCCATACACTAGATTAGAAAAGTGGAGGTAATATTATGCCTATAGATATTCAACATTTACACTTCGGATTTGATACACTAGACCGTCCATTATTTGATGACGTCCATTTAATGATTGATACCAAATGGTGTCTTGGCCTGATTGGCAGAAATGGTCGTGGGAAGACAACATTATTACACTTATTCATGCAAAAATATCCCTATCGCGGGGAGATTTTGAGTGACGTAGAATTCGTTTATTTCCCTCAACAATTAAAAAATAAGCAAAACCTAACATATTATGCAATTGACGAAGTAATGCCCGTAGAATTGTGGAAGCTGGAGCGGGAGTGCCAATTACTTGGTTTAAATAAAAAGATTTTATGGGAACCCTTTCAACAATTATCAGGCGGCGAGCAAACAAAGGTACTATTAGCTGCTTTATTTTGTGAGGAAGCAAGGTTTCCCCTTCTTGATGAACCAACGAATCACCTTGATATCGAAGCAAGATCCCTTGTAGCTGTCTATTTGAAAAAGAAAAAAGGATTTATTGTTGTTAGCCATGATCGTGACTTTATGGATGCAGTTGTGGATCACATTTTAGTAATTGAGAAAGCTCAGTTGGCCATCTATAAAGGACATTTCTCTACTTATGAGGCGCAAAAGGAGCGTCAAGACCAGTATGAGATCGAGCAAAATAAACAATTAAGATCAGAAATTGACCGATTAAAGCAAACAGCACGAGAAAAATCAGATTGGTCGCTCAAAAAAGAAAAACCTTCTGGCAATGACCCTGCTGGAAATGCACAAGCGAAGCGTATGATGAAAAGATCGAAAGCGATTGAAAAGCGTACGAATATAAAAATCGAGGAAAAAACACAGTTACTAAAAAATATTGAAATGACGAGCGCTTTAACAATAAACTGTATTTCAAGTCATCGAAACCCCGTTCTACGTGTAAAAAATCTCACTTTAAGCTATGGTGAAAAACCGCTCTTTCACCCGCTTACATTTGAGATTTTCCAAGGGGAACAAGTCGCGCTCGTTGGCCCAAATGGCAGTGGAAAAACATCAATTTTGAATTATCTCAAGCAGCAAAGTTTTGAGGGCACGGTAAGTGGTGAAATCATTCTCCCACACGGCCTTTCAACGAGCTTGATTCGTCAAAATCATGAAGACAATTCCGGTCTTTTAAAGGATTTTGCTATAGAGCATCAACTTGACTACACCTTGTTCTTAAATAATCTTCGTATTTTAGGTGTAGATCGTGATGTGTTTAACGTTCCAATCCAGCACATGAGTAGCGGTCAAAAGAAAAAAGTAGAATTCGCTAAATCTTTAGGGATACCTGCAGAATTTTATATTTGGGATGAACCATTAAATTATTTAGATATCTTTAATCAAAAGCAGATTGAAACGATGATTTTAGACTATAAACCTACCCTACTATTTGTGGAACATGAGCAAGCATTCATTTCAACTATTGCGACCAAAATAATCGAGGTAAAACCTTTTAAAATATAGAATTTGCACAATCGATAGATCAAACGATATTGAATAGTAAAATTGTGCTTTCAAATTATTAAATAATGACACTTTCGCTTTTTGGTCAACAAATTGAATAACTATCGCATAATAAATCCGCATTCCTAATAGGAATGCGGATTTTTATTGAAGCAACTTTACTTAATTCTTGTTATTACCTTAAAAAAATTCATATAATCCATTTACATAATAATCATAGCATTTTTCATCAAATACATTCTCTCCATATCCTTCAAAGAAAACCTCTTTATCTATCGCCTCTTGAAAAGCATTTGGCTTTGGACGTATCGCGAGCGCAACATCAAATCTAGGATCGCCGAAAGCTGCGCTCCCCCAATCGATGATTCCTGTAATCTCACCATCCTGAATTAGCACATTATCGATGGTAAAATCACCATGAATAAGTTTTTGTCTTTCAATCTGTAATGGCGTTGAAGTAATTTGATTTAATAAGATTTCATTGCCATCGACTTCAAAATTTTCTAAGTTATACGCTGCCTGAATTAGCATGTTATTTAACCATTGATCTTTAGCTTTAATTTCAGTTGGACATGGTGTAGCGTGAATTTTAGCAAGTGCTTCGCCAAAATGAAAGAGGATTTCATGTCGTTTTGTTTTATTTTGTTCGTTTAATAAGGCAGTCCTTATCGTTTCGCCTTCAAAAAACTGCAAAAGTGCCCAACATTCCTTTTGAGTAGATTTCTCCTCAAATAAGTGCACTTTCGGTACTGATAGATCTGTTTGGAATTTTAAAGACCGTAACCTAGTGACTTCTTTTCGTAATTGGGCATTATCTTTTTCCCCCTTCGTCCTTTTCAGAGCAAATTTTCCTGAGTCACATTTTATTATCCCAACATTTGATGAGTAGCCCTGCCTTGGGAACGTTATGGAATGGATATTGCCTACATACTTCATAATTTCAACCGGGATCTCATTTAGATTAATTGGGTTCACCCTAAACACTCCTCAAGCTTCATTGTTGGAAAAATAACACACAAAATTAAAATCGGTTTAATAGGTTTGATTCTTTCGATTTTCAATAAAAATACTCGACACCCCGCATATGAATAATAAAACAACACCGATGAACGTAAGTGCTGAAAATTGAATGCGTGCATCTAGTAGTTGAATTGCGAATGTAAATACAGGCACAAAGGAAAGAGACATCATGACTAAAAATGTGTTTGTGTATTGGATGCCCTTTTGCAACAAATACATTGGAAGCATGACACCCACGACTGTAACGAGTAAAATCCAAACAATATTATCCTTAAAATACGGGATAATTAGGTCGAATGTTAAAATAAAAGACACGACCACTACCCCAATAAAGCGTTTCGCTAAGAGCATAGAGCTCGTCCAGCCGATTTCACTTAGCTGCTTCGAATAGACTGTACACATTACAGCGCCTGCCCCACATAGTATGCTAGCTATAACTCCAAGCACCATTTCGCTTGAAAGCTGCATCCCTACACCTGATTGTCCCGCGAGTACTGCGCAAATAAGGACACCACACGAAAGGAATGTGCCAAATGCGATAGCCCACTGCCCTATTAACATCGGTTTACGTTGCATAAATAGCAAGATTAAAATAAAAATGGGTCCAATGCCCATTTCAAGTGAGCTCACGATTGCTGGCTCTATGTATTTGAGGGCAAAATAGAAACCCATAAATGTAACGGCAGATGCTATATTTAATTTGACTAGTGGCTTCAAAGCCCTATTCCACTGTGGTGCCACCTTTTGCATGTATGAAAAGCATTGAAAGTAAATAGAGGTCACAAAAAAGCTAATCCCCGTAAACACAAATGGATGAATTCCTTGTACACGATTCGCATAAAACACCTGGCTAATCGCGGTCAATAATGCAGAACCTAACAAGGCAACTACACCGATTTTATGCCTACTCCACACACGTTTCAGGTCCATTGTCATTCCTCCTCAAAAAAATAAAAACTCCGCCTCTAAAAAGAGACGAAGTTCAATTCGCGGTACCACTCTGCTTGGTTAAAATACTTAACCCACTTAAGCTATAACGGTAGCTGCCGTTTATACGTACTTTAAGTTCCGAATAAAATCTCCTAGACGAGTTCGGGAGTATGTAAAGAAATTCAAAGATGGCGATTTAGATAGCTACAAGAAAGCAGATGAAAATGAGTACACGCATTTATTAACGTCTGTTTGGAAAAAATCAAAGTATGAAAATGTGCTGCGTGAATTAACTGTTGAAGAATTTATGGAATATAATTCACAAGCAAAATTTATTGAGGAAAATGATGAAGTAGAGTAGTGTTTGCTACTCTTTTTATTGCAATTGATGTACGTACAGTATTTTTCCGGATTCAAACATTATGTCACACTCAAATCATAGTTTGCATTTTTCCATCTCCTCTAATTGCATGTCATACAAGGCCATTTTATAGTTGATTTTCTCTAGGGTTTTAATTAGTTGAAGCATTTGCTTTTCCACTCTTAATTTGTGTTCCGTCATGATTTCTTTTCGCTGTTGCAGCGTTTCGTCCCCTTCCTCATGCAACTCCACGTATTCTTTTATTTCCCCTAATGGAATTCCTGTTGAACGGAGAGCCAAAATAGTTTCGATCCAATCAATACTGGATTGATCATACAAGCGGATTCCATTCTCATTTCGTTCTGCATATGGAAGTACCCCTTTTTTTTCATAGAAGCGCAGCGTATGAGACATTATTCCCGTTTTTTTCGCTACGTCTTTGATCGTGTATGACATGTATTTTACCGTCCCTTCCTTTTAAGCTAAAGTTACTTTAATTTATGAATTGGATTTAGTGAACTTGTTCTGGTGAAATGTGCTTGTTACCTTATTAATTTTGTAAACATCTATAATTCTTAAAAGATTACTCACTTCTTGGCTGGACAACAAATCTTCCCACTAAAGTTAAACAGCATTTCAAAATTTATAGCTGGTTTTTACTAAGTGAGACTGTCCAATTTGACTTAGACTTAACTCTAACATTTATGCTTATGGAGCAACAAACTTATGTTAGAGAAAGTGAGGCAATAAGAATGCAAAAACGGAAACTAGGAAGTGAAGGACTTGAAGTGTCATCCTTAGGGCTCGGAACTATGATGATTCCAAACAGCGAAGAGTCAGTAAAAACCATTCTGGGAGCACTGGATCTGGGCGTGACCATGTTTGATACGGCAGATATCTATGGAGATTTCGCGCAACAGCGATTTGGTGATAACGAAAAACTGGTCGGAAGTGCACTCAAAACGCGGCGGGATGAAGTAATAATTGCTACAAAATTTGGCTTAACTCATACACAAGGGGTGAAAGGAGACGCTGCGTACATTAAAAAGTCAGTTGATGCCAGCCTGTTCAATTTAGGTCTTGATTACATTGACCTTTACTATCAGCATCGTGTAGATCCATCTATACCAATTGAAGAAACCGTCGGGACAATGGCCGATTTGGTGAAGGAAGGAAAAATCCGTTATATCGGCCTGTCTGAACCATCTCCTGATGAAATTCGCCTTGCACATGCTGTGCATCCAATTACAGCGGTGGAAACTGAATACTCCCTTTGGAGCAGAGAAGTTGAAGACGAAGTTCTGCCTTTATTAAAAAAACTCGGAATTGGCTTCGTGCCTTATAGTCCGCTTGGTCGTGGTTTCCTTACCGGGCAAATCAAGAAGTACGAAGACCTTCCTGAAGATGATTACCGTCGTAACTATGAGCGATTCCAAGGCGAAAACTTCTTGAAAAACCTGGAGGTCGTCGCCCTTATCGAAGAAATGGCTGCACAAAAAGGTTGTACTTCTGCTCAACTTGCATTGGCTTGGCTGCTGGCACAAGGAAATCATATTGTTCCAATTCCAGGAACGAAAAGGTTGCACAAAGTCCAAGAAAATTTAGGCGCTCTAGAAGTTACACTCTCAAAAGAGGACCTGATGAAAATTGAACAGATCTCGCCGAAAGGCTCAGCCGCAGGCGGGCGCTTCTAAAAGCAAAGATATTCACTTGAAGTATATTTCCGTGGTTACCTGTCATTTGAATAATACTTGGTTAATTTCATATGGTCATACACTTTGCGAACGTTCTTCTGTTTTAAGTTAAATCAACGAATTATTGCTTTTTTTTTATTTTTATCTATGTATTTTTCACATCCGAAGGCGACAAGTGAATCTCTTTCACCACCCCGATTTTGGGGTGGTGTATAACTGGGCACTCCGGAATTTTCTGAAAGAATATACAAGTTTACTACTTCTAATCAACGACATTACTATATTTCCAAAAGTTAAAATATTATCATTTATATCAAAAAAGAAGTAAAAGTTCGTTTTTTATCACACACAAATTGAAGTTCATCACTAGTTGATTTCCATATTATTAGTATATAAAAATTTTGATTATAAGTCTATATTTTACAATTCCTTTTTCGTAAAATTAACTTACTCGGCCGAGAATTATACGCATAGGGAGCAACTAATGAAAAAGTACTACTGGGATACAAATTTGAAAATTCGTTTACTAGGCGAAACACTCTTTAATTTATTGTATTGGATGTATTTCCCCTTTATTGCGGTGTATTTTAGCCAAACAATTAGTTTAAATTGGGCAGGCCTAATGCTTATGGTACCGCCGATCATCAGTCTACTTTTTAATATAATTGGTGGTTATTTAGCGGATACTTATGGGCGTCGTCCTATTATGATACTCGGGGGGACGATCCAAACAGGGATGTTTGCATTATTTGCGCTATCTCCAACACCTTGGCTGGATTATGGTGCCTTCCTTGGCATTAGTGTCGGCACTGCACTTTACAAACCCGCAAGTGATGCCATGGTGGCAGATTTAGTGGATCAAACGAATCGAAGAGAAGTCTTTGCTACATTTATGACGATGAACAATATAGGCGCGGTTCTAGGCCCAATTATCGGCGCCCTCCTATTTTTCGAATATCGTTCACTACTATTGTGGAGCTGCACCGGTGTTACATTCTTTTATGCGGTCCTGTTGTTTGTCCAGTTAAAGGAAACGATGCCTCAAAGGGAGCAATATGGGAAATCCTCAGCTTCTAAAGTACTCCTGCTAGAATTAAAAGACTATTTCAATATTCGAAAAGACAAGGCTTTTATGTATTACATTGTAGCAGGCATTTTTTCTGTCATAGCCATTATGCAATTAGATTTATATTTAGCCGTTTACATTACAGAGTATGTGTCTTTACAAACATTGCTTCATTGGAAAGATTGGTCTGTTCAAATTGAGGGTGCTGAGGTTTTAGGCTTAATACTGGGGCTGAATGGCATTTTATTTGTCTTCTTTGTTTTACCAATTACAAAATGGTTAAAATCTTGGACGGATGAACGGGTATTTATACTATCTTGTCTTTTAGCTGGACTCGGAATGTTTGCGGTTGGCTTTACCACGAATATTTGGATTCTCTTTTTCTTAACGGTTATTTTTACATTCGGGGAAATTGTACGAGCTCCAGTCATGTATAACTTTGTGAGCACTCATGCACCCGAAAAAGCAAGAGCTAAGTATATGGGAGCTGCTAATATGCAATTTACTTTAGGACGTTTCATTGCACCTGTTACGGTATTTTTAGCAGCATGGCTATCCCCCATTTTCATTTTTAGCGCCATCTTACTGAGCGCACTTATCAGTTTAATTCTCTATAAAAAATTATTTAGACTATCCACTTAGCATAACTTTTGAAAATTATGATGGTAAAAAAATATGTCTTTTCTCAGTTGTTAAGCTGGCGCAAAGGTAAACACTATCGATTGAGCCTGACATGAAAAACTGTATATGAATGAAATAAAGAAAAACACTTAAAGCATTGCTATAATAATGATTTAAGTGTTTTTCTGTTTATATAATACTCATAAAGAAGAGATATTTCTATCCTCTTATCCTTCTATTAGGCTATCTAATGCTTCTTTTATTTCTTTTTCAAATGGCACTCTATCTGAATTTATATCTTCTTCGTGTACATAAAAAATTAATATGTTTCTTTTTTCATACATGCGAAAAGAAACCACATTCATCAATTCAGTCTTTTCAGCAAATGCCCTCTTACCATTCTCTCGGTCATCCGCTGTGGCAAATTCATAAATAAAAATTAACTTTTCATTTAATTCATAGGTTCCGGGCTTCACACCTTTTAATTTAGACCCAAAGATGCCTTCTTGTGGAGATTCCACTTCCACTAATTTAATATTATTCTCTTGGAACACGTCTACCACTTCTTCTTCAGCTATATGAGAGCTATCACTTACTTGTACAGCAGGTTGACAAGATGCCATGAAAAACAGTAAACATAAACTAATAATTTTCTTCAATCTATTAACCCTCCTTTTTTATAATTTTCTAAGTTATGAAATTAAACGAAGCAATACAAAGCCTAGTTCTCTTCCATATCAAATAACGTTGAACTCCGCAAAACGATTCGGTATACATAAAGAGCCAACACAAAACCTATCCCTGCAAAAAACATCGTAACAACCTGTACAGAGTACCACTCAGCTAAAAAACCAATTAATAAAGTTATCGCGATTTGCAGGATGCTTTGCAACAGATTTAATGAACCGCCAAAGCGCCCCATCATTTCAGGTGGAATCGTTTTTTGGTAAAACGTTGCGTAGCCAGCATCACTAAATGCCATGAAAAACCCAAGAAAAATAAAGCTTACGATCGCAAACCAAATCGTATGTGAAGCGTAGAATGCAAAATAACTAAGCATAGTCAATGTAAATCCAGCGCCGATATAGCTTTGAAGCGAATATTTATTTGCTAAAGCAGCGGCACATAATCCTCCAATGATCGCACCCACTCCTGCAATACTTACGATAACGCCATATAAGCTGTCTGTTGCCAGTAGCACATCTTTAATGAAGGTCATTTCTTGAGAATCGAGTGAATAGGCAATCATTAATGTGATTGTGTAAACCAAAAGAAATTGAAAAAGTGCAGGACGTAGCTTCACATAAAGCCAAACCTGTTTAAAATCTGCTCGGATGACGTTAAACGTAATAATTTCCCTTTTATTTTCAGTTGAATTTTCTACCTTTGGTAATAAAGCCATCAGCAATGCGCAAATAAAAAACGTTACACCGTTAATCCACATCGCAACGGATGTATTTGTCATCAAAATAATAGCTCCCGCTAAGGCAGGACCAATCATAAAGGAACCCGAACTTAGTGTACTGTTTAGCGCATTGAAACGCTGCTTATGTTCATCTGCCACTAATTTTGTGATCATATATGTACTACTTGGCCCAAAAAAACTACCTGCAATGCTCGTGACAGCAATGAGTGAATAGACCAGCCACAGACTGTCCACAAATGGCATTATGCAAACCATAAGTCCGCGAATAATATCACTCAAAATAATGATTCGCCTCTTATTATAGCGATCTATTATAGAACCTACGAAAAAGTTTGAAACGATACGTGCACAGGGGCCAACAATATAAAGTCCTGCAACGGCAGCTGGTGAGTGGGTTAAATGCCATACAGACAAATTTAAGGCAATTAAGTAAATCCAGTTCCCCAAATTAGAAAGACCAAAGCCTCCGATTAATAATAAATAAGACCGATTTTTCAACATGCTGCTCACCCTCCTAATGATTCACTAAATAGCGGACTTTTTCACTTGCTTGAAATGCTTTTTGATAGCAACGACTTGCAGGCTTATAGGCATGGCGCTGTTCATAAAGATTGGCCCATAACGGCGTATAGAATAACGATAATTCATAATGATTTTGCTCCTCAAAATGCGCAAAAGCACCTACTTCAAGCTCATATAATCCAGTGACTGTAAGCTCATCTTGGGCTGCATAATTTAATAGTTTCCATTGTTGTATATGATGCTCGACCGAAAAAATACTCAAAGGATAGCTTTCAAATAATTCAGCCAATGTTTTCAGATCATTTGCTCGGAAGCATGCGCGCATCCAATTGATGACGGTATGTAAATCCTTTAAATAGTCGTTAGATTGTCTGTAATAAGACTGTGCTTGCCCATAATCCTCCTGGCATTCAAAGCAAAAAGCAAGATTGTTATAAAGTGAACTGAATTGTCTTGGTGTTTGAATGGCAGACACGAGCTGCAAGAGATTTTCTGCGGCACGATATTCTTTTAATGCCTCTTGAAATCGCCCCAAAGAATTAAAAATAACGCCATGCATCGAATACAGCTTTAGTTGGAATAAAGGTTTATAACAATGCGTAAAAATGCTATTTGCACGCTCAATATAATCGAGTGCCTGTTGAAATGCATAAGCGCGGTGTGCAGCAAATGCAAGGTGATACACGTAATTCGCTAATTCAAAAGCCTGTGCAGATTGCAATAAATGGCTCAGATTTTGACTTTGTTCCCTCTTTAAAATCGCTCCATAATTTAACGTTGATAAATTAAAATTTGTAGATACACCAATATACATTTGTGTGACACGGTCTTGCTGCCAAGGTATAAAGGGTTCTAGCGATGCCAATAGCTCCGCAACTCCATCCAGCTGATCTAATGACAATAAATAACGTATGTATACTAATTTTGCTAGCAGATCCACATCTTGATTGAAAACAGATAATTGATAGGACACCAGTAGATCTATTTCCTGCGCTGTAACTTCTTCATTAGATAATAGCTTTTCGTAAAGCTCTTCTAACAGGTGATATTTCTTGTTGCGTTGCTCCTGTTCACTCGCTAAATCAACGCCAAGGCGTGAAAATAAGTAGGCATACACATTATCCTCTGCGACAACAACTTCATTTTCAATTCGACTTAAATAAGATGATGTACAAATTCCTACAGCTAAATCATCCTGCTTTAACCCTTGCTGCTTACGATGAAACTTAATCAATCGTCCCCAATTTTTACGGTCGTTCAAAGCTCCTCAC
>JAZLIT010000003.1:0-64863 GCA_045617525.1 Solibacillus sp.
AACAAAAAAAAGATGCCGATAAATTCGGCATCTACTTACTATTTCTCTTGATCAAACCAAAGCAGCTCTTGATCTTCTTCATCACCATTATAGTTAATGAGAACTTCCTCGCCAGCTTTAATATCTTTGTATGCAAAGAAATCAAATGTTTGGTTGTCAAAGTTAATTTCATATGTCGCATTTGGTGTATATGAATGGTTAAATAGCATACCGTAGCCTAAAAGCATTGCAGTACGACCAATTCCATATTCAAAAGCATAATCAGCTAAAAGTGTTTTTTCAATATGCTCGTGCTCTTCGTTTGGATACGCAATAACTGGTGCTTCATGTAAAAGCTGACCTTTTGCGATATCGCATTTTGCGAAAACGCCTCTATTGAATTCGCCATCGCTTAATGTTGATGTTTTAATTTCGATCATGTGTTTCTCCTACTAAACTTTATTTTATTGCTCACTTACTTTACCATTAAATTGCGCCCTATGCTCATTTTATTTCTTTTTAATTGTAAATATACTGAATGAAAGCGCAGTATCTAAGCTCAATATTAAAAATTTTTATTACCATTAAAATTTAAACTATTGATTTACGAGGAATTAAAATTCAAGTATGCTAAATGTTAGAAATTAAAATTTTGGAGGTTCCAAATGGAAAACTTACAATCTGTTGAGCAATTTGAAGCGTTTAAAAATGATGGAGCTACCTTATTTATGTTCTCCGCTGACTGGTGTGGCGATTGCCGATTTATCGATCCATTCATGCCTGAAGTAGAAGAGAAATTTTCAGATTTCAGGTTCATCAAAGTGGACCGCGATCAATTCATCGATTTATGCATTGAATTAGGCATTATTGGAATTCCAAGCTTTTTAGCCTATGAAAATGGTGAAGAATTAGGCCGTTTTGTGAGCAAAGACCGTAAAACGCAGGATGAGATTGAAGATTTTATTTCTAACTTAAAATAGCGAGAATTAAGGCATTTAGAATAAACACATTCTAAATGCCTTTTTTATGCGTTTTATTTTCGATTACGTTCATAAAGGTCAATCAATTGCTCGGGCGTCATTCTTTGCACAAGTTCTACGATTAGCTCATATGGATATGGGCTGGATTTGAAAAGCGAATGCAGCCTTTCCCCATGTTTAATTTCGCCGGTACAACTTTCACATATGCCTACCATTCCTTGCTCAACTGTACGCTCAAATCCTTTTGGCCAAATCCCTCTAGTCCACGAAATTAATCAAACCTTCTCTAGCGCAAGCTTCACACCAAATCCAATTAATACTGATCCAGTTAAGCCTTCCATCCATTTTTGCGTTTGTGGTCTATTCATAAATTGACGCACTTGATTAAGAAGTAAAATGTAGACCACAAACCACATTAACGTGAGCACTGTATAGGTAACCCCCAATATGAAAAATGGAATAAGTGGGCTTTTTGTAGTCTGCACGAATTGCGGTAAAAAGGTAAGAAAAAATACAGCTACCTTTGGATTTAAAAGGTTTGTGAAAAAGCCCTGCATAAAGCTGGAGGATGCCTTTTCATCCGGAATTGCATCAACAGTTGGTGCCTTACGCTTTTTGAGAGCAATGAGCGTTTTTACGCCTAAATACACGAGGTAAACTGCACCAATATATTTGATTATTGTAAATAAAAGAGCTGACTTCACGATAACTGCCGATAGTCCGAATACGGCAGCACTTGTATGTATCATCAGGGCACAAAGTGTTCCCATCATCGTTTTCAATCCTGCCTGTTTACTAATTGTTAACGTATTTTTTGTGACGATCGCTGTGTCTGGACCTGGTAAGATAATTAGCATAATACACATAAAAATAAATAGAAAATAGTTATCCATAAGCACCTCTCCCCTTGAAGTGAGATAATTTTACAGAAAATTCTATATTTTTACAAGACCAAAATTACTTACATGAAAATATAACTTCCAATCCCTAAAACAAATGATTATAATGAACAAAAAGTGTAATATTACACTGAACCAAAGAGGTGTGCAGATGAAACCAACTAAACGGATTGTAGCAATTACATTAATAATATTGATAGCGTGCCTATTAATGGGCATAGTAGATGCATGGATTCAACCTGATTATTTTGTGAAATCAGTCATTAAAATCAGCCTTTTCCTTGCCTTACCGATTCTTTATATTGCCTGTTCTAAAGATAGTGACCTATTAGCTTTTTTAAAACCGAATGCAAAAGGGCTACGTGGTGCACTTGTTCTCGGAGTTTGTGTATATGGCGTAGTTGTGGCTGCCTATGCCTTATTTAAAGATGTTTTCGATTTTTCAGGAATTACTTCATCATTAACTGGAGATATTGGGGTCACAAAGGATAACTTCGTGTTCGTGGCACTGTACATTTCGTTTGTAAATTCATTTTTAGAGGAATTTTTCTTCCGGGGTTTTGCCTTTTTAACGTTATTACAATTAACTTCTCGTAAATTCGCTTATTTCTTTAGCGCTGGGGTGTTTGCACTTTATCATATTGCCATGATGATTGGATGGTTTTCATTGTCGTTATTTTTAATAACGATGGTAGCACTTGTCATTAGTGGCCTACTTTTCAACTATTTAAATGAAAAGCATCACAACATTTATACATCTTGGATTGTGCATATGTTTGGGAACTTTGGCATTAATACAATAGGATTTATACTTTTCGGGATCATTTAATGCCACAAAAAAGAGCACAACCAATTGCTTTTGTTGTGCTCCTATAGTTCAATTAAATTTTTGCTAATTCCTGCCCTAAATGCTTCGCTAGCTCCAGCATATTAAAATGCCCTGCTTCTTCCTCTGCATCCGAGTTGTAATTAGTATTAGTATTGACGTCATATGTGTAAACTGTGCCGTCTTCGTCCACCACAAATTCAATTCCAGCAACATGGACTTCATTTGCCTTTAAGAAATTTTGGTAGCGCTCGATTAAATCGGTACGCGGATTGTCTACAATGCGGAACTTCATATTGTCTTTCGGTTCTTCACCTACCGGACAGAATAAATCCCCGATTTGACACGCATCTGCTGGGCAAAGTTCAAAGCCTTCCGATGTATCTACACGTACTGAATATTGATACTTACCGCCAATAAATTCAACGCGAGTAATTGATTGATCAGGTGACTTAATATATTGCTGCACAAGCGTAATACCATCAACAGGCTCCTCAAATGTTGGCCCGTCTAAGTATTCATGCAAGGCTTCAAGTGAATAAAACAATTGAACACCAAGCCCTTTACCTGCACGATTATGCTTTGTGATGAACGGTTTCGTCCCTAATTGCTTTGCTGCTTCTACAATTTGCGCCTTGCCAACTGCCGCCACTGTTTTCGGCACGCGAACACCATGCTTTTCTAATTGCGTATATTGCTTAACCTTGCTAAGCTCTAAACGAAGTGCATTGCTGCCATTTAATACTTTGCGCCCGTAAAATTCAAGCCAATCAAGGACAGCACCAGTTAACTCTGGTGCATAACGGTGGTCACGTGTATGTGATGATGCACTCATTCGGTTATAATAAACACCCTCTGGCGGTGCTTCATTTAAATTTACGGTACCTTCATCTAGGTGCCACGTTTCAAACGGTAAATTAAGCTCTGCTAAACGCTTGGTTAAATGTCTTGTCCAATCATCATTCTCATGAATTACATAAATTTTCTTCGTCATTTTTAATCGCTCCCAATGTACAATTTATTAAAACGTACTATATCACTATGATTATAAGGGAAACCTTAACGCTCGTATAGCATTTTTCGATGCGTATCAATTTCACAAATCCACCAAAATAGATTATACTTAATAAATATTGATATAAAGGAGGAGTTTTTATGTCAGAGAATACACAATCTGAAGCTCCAAAAAAGAAATTAAGCTTGCAGGAAATTATGCAACAGCAATTAGAAGCGAAAAAAAACAAAGCAAATGGCGGTAAAGGTTCAGCTAAAGGCGACCTATCAACAAAAAAATTAACGAGCCAACAACCAAAACCAACTAGTAACACACGTCGTAAAATGGGCGTTTAATCGCTCACTTCTGACATTTGAAAATCCTTCTGAACTTATTTGTTCAGAAGGATTTTTATTTGTGATCACATAATATTTTAATGACAATTCCGATAAATGGAATTATTCTATTTTAAAGGGGATATGAATTTCGTTATTAGCATCTATAAGACCCTTTTTATAAAGGAGCCTATCAAACATGAATAAACAAGTCCAACAATTTATCGAAAACTACAATCTTTTCCATAACGATACAATTCAACAAACGCAATTACAGCACCGTTTCGCATTAGTCGAGGCATTTAAAATCGAGCCTGGCATGCGCGTGCTTGAAATTGGCTGTGGTCAAGGCGATACAACGGTCATTTTAGCCGATGCAGTTGGTGCTACAGGTTCCGTTGTCGCAATCGACATTGCTTCACCTGAATATGGCGCACCTTTCACATTAGGTCAAGCCCAACAGCGTATCCTAGAATCACCTCTTGGCGAGCGCATCTCCTTTTACCTTGAAACAGATTTCTTGGAATTTGAAATGGATGGAGTATTTGATGCCATCGTACTTTCACATTGCTCATGGTATTTCTCAAGTGCTGAGCAATTAAGTGCCTATTTTAAAAAAATGCATGCTTCATCAAAGCGCATTTGCTTCGCCGAGTGGGATTTAGCTTTTACTGATATCGCACAGCGTAGCCATTTCTGTGCTGTTTCCATTTTAGCGCTGCACTCACAATTCGTTGAAAATGACAGTAACATCCAAAATATCTTTGGCAAAACAAAAATTACTGAGCTTGCTGCAGACGCAGGCTTCACTTTAAAATCCAATCTCGTTGTGGATGCAAGTTTCCTGCAAGATGGTGCATGGGAAAAGGACTATGCGAATTACATCAAAGCTAAATTCACAGCGGCACCTGCTGCCATCCAATCACTCGTGTCAACATTTTATGAAGTGATGAACAGCGTGAAAGAAGAAAATTCTTTAAATAGCTTTGTTTTATTATTTGAAGCGTAAGTAAGACCATTGTGAACCTCAGCTTAACGTTGAGGTTCATTTTTTATGTAGCGTAAATCGTCTCCATTCAATTCCGCTTGGTTGACACCATTCATTTCAGCCACTAGTGTTTATTCTTCCTCATCTTCCTTAAACAGCTCGCGCAGCATTTTCTCTCGATTCCCTAAGAAATAGGATGTAACCTGATAATGACTTGTCTGCTCGTAATCTACCTCTTCAATGGCATCTCCATCAAAGCTGTAAATTTGCGCATTTGGAAATGCTAACAATATCGGTGAGTGCGTGGCAATTATGAATTGCACATTTCTTTCGCTCGTTAAATCATGCAAAATCCGCAAAAAAGCTAATTGACGAGATGGCGATAGCGCAGCCTCGGGTTCGTCTAATAAATAAATGGCATTGCCCTTAAAACGATTTGCAAATAATGAGAAAAATGACTCCCCATGTGATTGCTCATGTAGCGACTTTCCACCATATGCACGATACCCTGTTGTATCCGTTTGATCCAAATGGGAGGCAAACGAGAAAAACGTCTCAGCGCGTAAAAAGAATCCCTCTGTAACTTTTGGCAACCAAGCTAATCGAATCGATTCAGCTAGGTCAGATTCAGACGCATGGACCTCGTAAGCCTGATAATTCTGTTTGCTACCACCTGCTGTATTAAAGCCAATATTATCAGCAATTGCCTCAAGTAACGTCGATTTTCCCGCTCCATTTTCACCTACAAAAAAAGTAATCGCCCCGTCGAAATAGAGCTTATTTAAATTTTGAATTGCTGGAATCGTATACGGATATTGCGTATTATCTTCTATACGATCTCGCATAATCTCTACACTTCTTAAAAACATACACGCTCGTCCCTTCACTCTTAAATCGAATCTAATTAAAAATGCTATTTGGCCCAAAGAGACCAAATAGCATTTTTAGATCAAGTTGTAAATTTAAATACTGATTTAATCTTTTGTATGATACCACCTGAAGCATATGTTAAAACACTGCGCTTATACATGGAAATCGTCACGAAATACATCACAACAACAGTAACCACTAATATTGCTAAGCTTAACAATGGCTCATATGCAGCTAAATCCGTAGCACCAATTCGCATTGGCATTACCATACCTGAAGAGAACGGAATATATGAGAATACTTTAATTAATAAAGTATCAGGATTCGATAACCCAGTAGCCATTACGTAGAAACCGATTATCGTCACCATAAGTGCTGGTGTCATTACTTGCCCCGCCTCTTCTACTTTCGACACAAGTGAACCAAATAATGCCCCGACAATTAAGAATAAAATCAACGTTGCGAATAAGAACGCCACAATATATAATATATAAATTAGCGAAAGCTCATTTATGACATCCACGAATGAATCCCATAGTTCGCCGCCTTTTGTGAATTTCACTAAGGCGAATAATGCCAGTATCATAAATCCAAATTGCGTCAGGGCTAAAGCGATTACCCCTGCAATTTTTGCCTTAAAATGTGTTTCAGGTCGCACACTTACAAGCAACATTTCAAGTGCACGCGAGCCTTTTTCAGATGCGATATCCGTTGTAATCATTGATAAATAAGTGATTACGAAGATGTAAATTAAGAAGCCTGAAACATAAGCTACCATCATCCCTGCTGCTTTTTGAACTGATGTTTTGCCATCATCTACTTGCTTATTCAACGTGTTCTCTGTAATAATTGGCGTAGTATCAAGTAAGATTTTCGTTTGCTCTTCTGTTAAATTAACTTTACCCATTGCAAAAAATTGACCCGAATTTAAAATTGCATTTTGAATTTGTGTTTGCATATTTAATTTCAAAGACTCAACAGATGTAATTGTTGCAGCGAGCTTATTTGAATCCTCAGTCAGTGTTACAATCGCTAAATAGTCGCCGTCCTCAAGCTGTTCCTCAAGTTCTGCTCCTCCCGATTGCTCCACCCATTTTAACTTATCTGTATCCACAAAACTCGCTTGCAAAGAAATATCTGTTTCATTCACAACCGCGATTTGATCAAAGCTATCATCGCTAAATAGTGCCTTAATATCTGACCAAAACAGCACTGCTGCAATGATGCCAACGTAAAATAACGTCATTAAAATGAATGATTTTGATTTTAATTTATCTTTATAAAGCTTCTTTACTAAAATCATAAATTTAGACATTTTGTGCACCTACTTTATCTTTAAAGATTTCATCTAATGACAAATAATCTAAGCTAAATTTCTCAATATACGTACCATTGCTGACCGCATCAAATATCGGCTGTGCATAACTTTCATCTGCTAGCGTTAGAATTAGCTGATCCTTATCCTGCTTCACAGAAATAACCCCCGTCATCTTTTCTAATTGCTCGACCGGAATTTCTGTACGCAACGCTAGCTTAATTTTGCCATATTGCTTTTTCAAATCCACTAATGAACCAGAGAATAACGTTTCACCTCGTTTTAATAAACAAAGGTGATCGCAAAGCTCCTCAACATTGTCCATTTGGTGACTTGAGAATAAAATGGTCATTCCCTGGTCACGTAGGTGTAAGATTGCCTTTTTCAATAAATCCATATTTACTGGATCTAGCCCACTAAATGGCTCATCCAAAATTAAAAACTTTGGATTATGTAGAAAACTCGCGATTAGCTGAACCTTTTGCTGATTCCCTTTAGATAATGTCTCAGCCTTGTCATGGCGTTTTTCTTCTAATTCAAAACGAGAAATCCAAAAGTCAATAACCTCTTTTAGCTCAGCTCGCTTCATTCCGCGCAGCTCTCCAAAGAAATATAGCTGATCCTCTACCTTCATTTGCGGGAAAATCCCACGTTCTTCCGGTAAATAGCCCAATATATCACGATCGATTTTCTTGATTGGCTGCCCTTCCCAAGTAATTACGCCATCCGTTGTTTCCTGTAAATCTAAAATCATACGGAAAGTCGTTGTTTTACCTGCACCATTTTGCCCTATAAGGCCAAAAATCTCACCTTTTTCAATTGTGAAACTTAAATTATGTACTGCCACAAACTCTTTATACTTCTTCGTGACATTTTGTATTTTAAGTGTCATTTTTCGATGCCTCCTTTTTTTCTTATAATTAGTTTACTATAAAATATGGAAAAAGTTTCAATAAAAGTAAAAAAACATCTACAAAACAGAAATTCACGTCTTATAGATGTCATTTCAATATTTAATTTTACTTTACTTTGCTTACGATTAACAGTGCCAAACCCAGTACATCTAGTCTCGACATCTCACTAGGGTAGCGATTATGCCATACTTCTTGGATTGCCTTCTGTTCGATCCCGTAAGAAAGAATTTTTTGAATACCCTCCGTCTCCTGAAAAATTGCTTGAACTTTCTCCTCAATTGCTTCATATCCAAAGCCAAAGCGTTGTGATTCTGTAACATTACTTTTAGACGGTACTAGAGTCGAGAAGATTGCATGACAAATCGCCTCAAAATTGCGTTCATATAGCTGTACATCCTCCTTCGAATTCACAAAACATACCTCTATTAAAATACAATTTTCCTTAAAGTGATTTAGCAGCTTTAAATCCTTGCGCTCCTTAGCTCCGCGATTTTTAAAGCCAGCCGCAGCACTAATCGCCTTACTCATTTGCATCGCTATACCCTTCATTGAGGTCGATGCATATAAAACCTCCGATCCAATGCCGTCCTCCCGTGTTCCGGCCACTGCATTAAAATGCACACTTACATGTTGTGCCACTGGGTATTTTTGATGCTCCTTCACTAAATACGTAAGGTTTTGCTCTTTATTGTTGGACTGATTATCCATGATACACTTAAATTTCACTTCATTTAATACAAATAATTCACACACCCGCTCAACAACAAGGCGCGCCTCCCTTACTTCATCCACAATTCCACTTGCACCTGTTCCAATTTTCCAATGTCCCGGGCTAATAACAATCATCAAACGCCCCCCTTTCAACCTTCATATCGCATCTATGATCACATTATGGGACAAAAGATAAGACAAATTTCTACTAATAAATTTGCCTATTTTGACGATATAAACATATACAAATTAAGTTTTTTACATAAGGAGAGATTTTTTTGACTAAATCAAAAGTATTCCAGGCCGCGATTGCAGCAGCACTTGCTACAACAGCGATCGTTTCAACAATGCCAACACCAGCTTCGGCTGTTACTTTTAAAGACGTAGAGACTGTGAAAGATACTGAAATGAAAAATGCAATTTATAATTTAGCACATCGTGGCATCGTTACGGGGATCGGCAATAGTAATTATGGCCCGAACAACCCAATAACACGTGCTGCTGCTGCAAAAATAATTGCTGAAATGTTAAATTTAGACATAAAAAATGTAGTGAATCCTAATTTTAAAGATGTACCTAAAAGTCAGTGGTATTACCCGTATATAGCAGCGTTAGCAAACTTAAATATTATTAATGGCTATGATGGCAAGTTTAATCCGAACGGTAATATTAAACGAGGCGATATGGCAAAAATTATTTCGGAAGCATTTTCAATTACTTCATCATCAACAACACATCCCTTTACAGATGTGAAAAGTAATCACTATGCCAAGAAATACATTGCATCTTTATACGCTAACAATATTGCAAAAGGCGTAACTGCTACTTCATTTGGTGTTGATAGCTCTGTAACACGTGGACAACTTGCAATTTTTGCGGTACGTGCGGAAAATCACACAAAACAACAAACAGTTGGCCTTACATTAAAAGCTTCTGATTATGGCTTCAAACAATTTAATGGCACTATTTTTGATACGTATCGCTACTATACTGGAACAGAAACAGCCACAGAAATCAAAATTAATGCTACTTCTGAAGGTCAGGGAATGTTGATATTAAAAGGTACCCCTTTAAATAGTAACTACAGTAGTGAGGCATTTTACTTAGTGAATGTAGAGAATAAAAACGGCAAACTTAGCGCTACTTTAGAAAAGGCCAATCAACTTGAATATATTAACTACTCTTCTCAATACTATGATTACCGTGAATTAAATTTAAACTTCACGCCTGCACTAGCTTCTTTAAAGACAAAAGCAGGCAAAGATGTTAGCTCCTCACTAAATATTACGTTTGATAAAAATGGATTTGATTTACGTATTTATGAACCAGGTAACTATGTGCTAACCCTTGAAAGTGGACGTAACACAAAAACATTTGCAGTAGATGTTACCCTTAAAAACTTTGATACGCTAATTGACTTAAATTAATAAAAAAAGAATGATAAAAAACGCTCAATAGTTTAAATTGAGCGTTTTTTTCGTATAATTTGCTATTCTTTTCTTCTTTAACTAAAGCACCGTTAGTTTAATAATTAAACTTTTTTTACCATTCGTACTTGTTTTAAGATATGTCCATCGAACTCTATATCAGACTCTTTAACTATTTCAAACCCTTTAGCTTCATAAAAGTTCATTCCAATCTTATTATCTTTCTCAACGTTTATACAAATTTCTTTTATACCTTTTAATTCTTTAACTGCTTGTTGTATCAGAGCAGTACCTATCCCTTTACCTTGGAATTCTGGATAAAGATAAATAGCCGCCAATTCGACCTTTCCACCATCCCTTACCGTAGAATAGTTTGCAAAACCGACAACTTTCCCCTTAACTTCTGCAACATAAACAATAGAACGTTCTATACGTTGTTTCATACTTTCATCACTGTAATTTGATTTTAAGAAGTTATTTTGTACTTCTAAGGGAATTATGCCCTCATATGTTGCATTCCAAGTTTTTTTCGCTATGCTTTGAACTTGTTTTGTATCTTCGTAGTGCATCTTACGAATGGTAATATTCATCTAAGCCCCCCTTTACCCTCTCTGCTTTGTTATGTACTGATACAGCAACGAATTATATGAACAAATGTTTGTTGCACAATATCATACCTTGAATACGAACTTTATCTGGTAAGAAAACCGATTGCTAATAAAACAATAGCGATTATTGCCCAAATAAGTGCTTGTCTATTTTTTGTCAATTCAAGATCTTCTCCTTCAACTTAAAATTCTACAAACTCATTTATATGGTATATTTTAACATAAAATTCATATTTCACATGAATATATCTAAAACAACCTACTTTTATAGTATACCCGTTAAATAGTATGTCACAATAAGGTATAATATGATGAACATTTTAAGCTAATCGGTTAATTATGATGTACAAATGAAATTCCAGGGTGTATACTGAAATTATTAAATACTACCCCTTAGGAGCGATACATTATGTGGATTATCACTTTATTTGAGAAAAAGAGTTTCAGCATGTACAAGTTCAGTAACAAGGTAGATGCTACAACATTTTTAGCAACGCTTCCTTCTAACGCTATACTTTCATACACAAAATAATTTTTATCCACCTATATAGATTAAAAAGCAACGATGCTTCCAAGAGATCGTTGCTTTTCATTTATCGCAGCTTTCAGAAAAAGAGTAGTTTTCCCTTTCGACTACTAGTACAATGATGTATACAGATAAATCCAATCAACGAGGTACTCTTAACTTATGAAACCTACAAATGCACGATACAAAGGCTTTTTACTAGTTATTACTGGCTGCTTTTTCTGGGGCATCGGTGGTACGGTGGCACAGCCGCTTTTCCAAAATGAAGGAGTTGAAGTCGGGTGGCTCGTCTCAACTCGCTTGCTTATAGCAGGTACTTTACTGTTAGCAACGCAAGCAATTTTTAAAGACCGCGTTCAAATCATTAGCGTTTGGAAAGATAAAAAAACAGCTATTCGACTAGTGATTTTTTCTTTATTTGGTATGTTAGCTGTGCAATATACATATATGGCGTCTATCCAAATAGGAAACGCCGCAATTGCCACTTTACTTCAATATTTAGCACCCGTTATGATCATTATTTGGATGATTTTACGAAAGCAAACTACCTTCACGAAAAAGGATGCGCTCACAGTTGCACTGGCATTAATCGGAACATTTTTATTACTGACAAATGGCTCACTATCTGCCCTTTCTGTACCGATGTCAGCGATCGTTTGGGGCATACTATCAGGTGTAGCATTAGCTTTTTACACTCTTTATGTCATCCCTTTATTAAAGGCGTTTGATTCACTTGTAATCGTGGGTTGGGCAATGGTATTAGCAGGAACAATGATGAGTTTCTTCCACCAGCCTTGGGATGCCAATTTCAGCAGTTGGACTGGCATAACCTATTTTTATTTATTTGTCGTCATTATTTTGGGTACGATGCTTGCTTTTTGGTTTTATATTGAGAGTCTGCAAACTTTATCCGCAAAGGAAACGAGCCTACTAGGAAATATTGAGCCTTTAACTGCAGTTATTGCGACTGTTGCATGGCTGAAGGTTCCTTTTGGCACGATGCAATGGATTGGTGCAGCATTTATTATTATCATGATGGTATACCTTGCTATTGCTCCGAGCGAAAAAAAGGCTTAGCGCAGACGTTATTATAGGTAGCATAAGAAATCATTAAAGTCGATAGTGCAGCAGTGTTCCAAATACCACTAAAGCATTGCTATGACTTTTGAAGAAAGTGCATAAAACTGACAAAACTCGTTGTAGTTATTAAATGTAACTACAACGAGTTTTCTTACTTGGCGAATAGATTTTTGAATGATGTAAAATTGAAAATGTACAACGCGACAGAACTTAAAAGCATACCTAAGCTAACTAATCCTATCCCCATACCTAACCAACTTCCAATAATGAACGAACTAGCTAATACAATTATAGAAACAATAAGTGTTAAATGTGTAGCTTTGAAGGCATTTTTTTTAAAAACATAAAGCAAAATCAAGAATAAAATAACATTAACTGCAAAACCTAAGAAAATTGGAATCATAACACTATCACTCATTTACGTCACCTCTTCTCACTATTATTATATGTTACAGACCATTCAGAATAAGTGAATCGAACAGTCCTCTTTATCACAGCGTCTCAGAGCATTATTTTATATAATAACAGCGAAAAACACTTCAACAATCGTGCTCGATTGTTGAAAATCGTTTTTCAAGCTCTTTAATGGACTAATAGCCCAGCTAGCAATTGAGCGTGGTGGTTCTAATTAGCAACGAACAAGTATATGTATTAGTTGCAAGGGACGGCGATAAGATGACTGTTTCGCAAGTATTAGGAATGGGAATATTAACAATAGAGCAATTGGATAAAGCTACCGGTCATAAACTTCCAAGTGATATAATGTGTGCGATTCTTGGCGTGCCTTTAAAACTTACGCTACAATTAGATTAGTTAGGAAAGAAATTCATAAAAAGGGGGTGCAAAAAGTGGAGTTGTTACTTTGGATAACTATAGGTTTCACCGTAATCGGATTTGTTGTTCTTGTTTCTATGAAAAAAAGCATGGAAATGAAGGTCGCTTTAATAATAGAAAATAAGGATAGTATGGAGAATAAACAAATTTCATCTAAACCTGTTGTTTGGTGGATTATGGGAGCTACTGTATGGGGAATAGTAAGTATGTTTTTACTCGTATGGTCGTTTTCTATTTATTTCTGAAACGTTGAGCCTTAGAAGATGGACTATAGAGCCTTTTAGATCGTCTTCTATCTGACGGTCTTTTTTTCGTCTGAAAGCTGACTAGCTACAGAACGAAAAAAAGTGGATTCGTCAACGGTGATGCCATTAACAAGAATTATAAAGATGTTGCATTTGTTATGTTATTCACATTCATTTCGTTAGGACCAATTAACGCCCCCCCAAGAAGATTGAAACTTTCGTAACAGAACAATTTGACCTAGATGATACGTATCGTGCATCATGATATTGCTGAGTAAACGCTCTATAGAGTACCTGTTAGCTTTATACGGGACTTTTAACTTTTCATCGTCAAGGTCCTTAATGACCGTTTTTAATTTATTCATGACTTCATTAAGGTGCTGCACCGTCTGAGCCCACCCAATTTCATCTTCTGGATCCCCCGGATTTCCAAAAGTTACTTCATTTTCTTCTGCCTTATTTGGATTCTCTGTGCCCTTAATTCGGTGGACTACGTCTTCATTCCAAAATATCAAGTGGTTGACAATCTGCCAAATCGAATTGCTGATTCCCGAATTTGTCCATGCTGCCTCAGCTGCGCTGACTCCATGAAGCGCCTGTTTCATGGATGCAAACCAATCATTCTCATAATGATGCATGTCGAGTTGTTCTAAAAACATTTTGGTTACAACTTGCATATTCCAATCTCCTCACTGTTTAGTGTAATCTTTCAAAAATTAAAAGAACTAATCTTCAATCATTTCCTTTGAAAATACATACTAAGTTCACTAAAATTTATTCGACTCATCCACTTTAAATTCCTTTATGGTTTTAACTGTTCTCTCCGTTGTGCTCTACTAGAAGAGAATACAAGTCAATTTTTTAGAGCACTCAATATTATTTTAGAGCAATAAAAAATACAGCCTTTTATGTGTAGTAAGACTGTATTTTATGGTTAAACTATTAAGTTTTTAGCTAAGCTTTTTTTGATAGTGTCTGTATGCATATTTCTATGGCTGTTGTGAGATCCGATTGCGACCAGCTCGGAATCTTCCCATCAATTACCGCTAATTCATGGGAAGCAGGCAGGTGGATAAATCCAGCTAGCTTATTACCCATACCCCAATTTCTCAAAACTGAATACATGACATTGTTGCATAAGTACGTTCCAGCCGAATTAGAAATTTCTGCGGGCAGTTGATTCGCCATCAATGCATCTACCATCGCTCGAATGGGAAGCGTTGTGAAATAAGCATCATCACCTGTAGTATCTACAGCAACATCCTGTAGTATCTACAGCAACATCCTGTAGTACAACGCCCTTGTTATCCGCAGCTCCGTCCTTCACGTTAATTGCAATACGCTCTGGAGTCACTTTAAATCGGCCAGCAGCTAAACCTAGGCTAATAACTGCATCTGGTTTCACTTCTTCAATAAGCGCCAATATTTGTCGCTCACTTTCCGTGAAATCTACCGGTAATGTGTGTCCAACGATTTGATATTCACCAATTTCTCGGCCATTTAATGCCTTTACAATTTCATCAGTTGGGTTAATTTTAAACTGTAGAAATGGTTCGAATCCTGTTAATAATAAGGTTTTCATCTGCTAACCTACTCTCTTTAAAATGCTTCACTTGCCTTCACAGAAAGTAATCCTATTGTTTTGTTGCGCTTCCAGACATCTGCCCAATTGTTTAAAGGTACAGGTTTATCCCCTACGTACGGTGAAATTTCCATCGTGATTCCTGGCTTTTTATACGTTTGAATAAACCAGTCTGCAGATGATCCCGACCCCTTTCGATGTTGCCCTGGCATAATTGCGTACCCTGTTACATTTTTAATTTTTTGGGCAAATTGATAATCTCGGGTTTGCTGTACTCCTGTTTGCCCATGTGAATAATAAAGTATATTTCCTGATGAATGATAGGAAATATATGCTTGGAAATTATGTTTCCTCACAAAATCACGCAACGCACGCGACTCAGGTTCTGAAAATACACTTCCCCCTTTATAATTGCGCCAAGCTGGCCCACTTACACCCGATACTAACGCATTCCATCCGCCATCAAAATTCCGATTTAAATCGACGCCTCGGATATTCGCTTTCCAACGTGCAACATTCTTAGAACCATTAATTTTTATGACCGAGGATTGCAGTGACGTCGAAGTAACACCGTTTTGCACCAGATTTACACCATCGATATTAACCATTGGCACAAACCAAATGCTGGTTTTATCTAATAATTCGCGTACATTATACCCCTCATAGGTCGAATTACGTGCATATGAATTTGTGTAGTCATCGATCATTTCCATGAGTACACTTGAAGTCATGTATTCACGCGCATGTAGACTAGCATCCATAATTATCTCACGTTTGCCCGTACCCACCTTGAGTGCATATATGTCACGCCCCTCAACAGTTTTCCCGATAACAATTAATTCTGTAAAGCTCGGATAGATACGATTAATGATTTTTAATTGTTCCACCATTTTCGTATATTTTACCGGCTGTGAACCGTCGATTAAATTTGTATGGAATATAGAAGTTAAGGGTAATTGTACCGAAATGCCCGCGTAAGTCGTTAAACCATTTGCTCCATTCGTCCCTCTAATTCTTAATGGTTCACCTTTATTAATCTTCCCAACATATACACCATTCGACGTATAAAGTGACTGTTGCGATTTAACCGTAACAACCTGGTTTAACTTATTTACAATCGCTTGGGATGGCGTCAATTCATCAACTTCTATTACTTCATCTTTTAAAACAGCATAGCGGTCACTACCATCTGTCCAATGCATATAGCGTGCATTCGTCGTGTCGCCTAAAATCACTGTTCCTTTTCCGATTGAACCAATTACCCTATTCTCTTGACTAGTTTTAAGCAACTCAGATTCTGATAAAAGCTTATACGGAACAGCCTTAAATAAAACACGTTGTTCTGATCCAATATAAGCCTTCTGTGAACCTGCATGAATGGCATATACAGAATCATTAAGCTCAATCACCTTAAAGCGTGCTGCATAATTTCCCGTTAATAGAGGAATAGTTAATGCCTCATCCGCATATAAAGTAAACTGTGGATTAACTCGAATAAAACCCAAACTCTCTAAATGCACTTCTTCAGTTTGCTCTTGAATTAACGCCACATCTTTAATAAAAACATAGAAACGCTCCAGTCCAACCTCAAAGAATAGCATCTCTTCATTTTCTAGCGACACGATTGGAAACGTCTGCTCTATTTGCATTTGTGCAATAATACGTTTTCCGTTTTGCGAACCGAATAGAGAAGTCCCCTTCTTTACAACAAAGTGGGAATTTGGCAATTGCTCTGTCTCTACTACAATAGCTGCCTCATCCGGCTCAGATTCCACCTGCTCCAAAGCAGCATCAAGTATATCTTCTGATTGCGGTTTATACAGCTTAAGTATTCGGTTTATAAAGGAAGAAAATTGCGCTCGTGTAAGATTACTAGATGGCGCGAAAAACTCATTCTTTGTAATTCCTTTGTATTCTAAGGCTATGATTGCTTCTTGTGCCTCAACTGATAGATTATGTATATCTTTTACGTTAGATTTAAAATTAGCCTGTTTATAAGCTTCCACTAAATCTTCATCATAAACCGTTTTAACCGAGCGTACTAATACTAATGCTGTTTGCTCGCGACTCATATTTGCAGTACCCATTAAACGTCCTTCAGAACCATTAAATATGCCTTCTGCTGCTAATAATGCAGTCAATTTTACTAACTCTGTATCATCCGTCAATGAAATATCATAAAATCGTTTTGTGCTCAGTGCATCTTCTGGGATATAATAGTGTTCAAGCTGTAACCATCTTCCGAGGATTCTAGCGACGTTTTGTCGGATAATAGAATCATTCGGACCAAAATTACCATTCTCATAGCCCTTTATTAAACCCAGCTCAGATAGCTCATTTATATCTTCTGCGTGTAAATTATTCGGGCTAACATCTGAAAATGATGCTAACGTTTGTTTTGTTGGGAATAAACATAAAAATGTTAAAATAAGTAGAAGCGGTATTTTTTTCAAAAAAGGATTCCCCCAGTATAGTTAACTTCAAAGGTGCTTCTATAATTTTAGTTTAAAATTTAGTATTTTGATATAGAACTTTGTCTTTTTCTAAAAAAAAGTGAAATTACTTAAAGACCTAAAGAGAAAGGATTGAAACAATGTATAAAACAATGGAAGAAAGACTTGATTTCTTAGAAAAAGAAATGCATCTTCAAGCATTTCAAATAAAGCTACTTCATGCGATTATTCAAGAAAAAGAAAAAGCAGGAATTTATGAATTAATTGTACAAATGAACATAAGTGAACAAGCTTTCAATTCCTTAAAGCGCTTGACTTCTAAGTATGAAGAAGAATTAAACGATGGATTTCACCATACTCTTTCTAGCTATATTCAAGATGTGCAACGTATTTTCGACCATGAAAATCAATTAATCCATTTCCAAGACCTTAGCCACTTCATTCCCAGATGGCTTGGTGGTGTAAATGGTAGATCTGGCTTTTCACCTGCGTTACATAACCATTTTTATAGTTAGCTGTTAATTAAATCCCTTTTATGAGTGCCACTTGAAAAGACTTCAAGTGGTACTTTTATTATATTATTAGGTATGAGTATTTGCTCATTACATAGTGATAATGCGTGGACCCATACGTTATTGTAGTTACCCCCGCATCCAAATATACATAGAGGGTCAGCGTGACTATTCATTGATTTCGAGTAAGCAAGATTGGTAGTTGTGTGTCGATTTCCATTAAAAGTGACGCGTAAAATAATAATTTTTTTGCATATTGGCGGATTACCCCAAGACTTTGGCGGATTCGGAAATTCCCTCAAAAAAAGCCTATCAAATCAAATTGATTTGATAGACTGCTAATAGGTATTTTTTAAAATTACTATTCCACTTGTCCAATTCGTTCAAATGGCCATACAACAACATTAGAAGTACCTAAAATTTGCTCGGCATTTACAAAGCCGACACGAGGATTTCTACTATCAAGGCTGTTTGTGCGATTATCTCCTAAAACGAAATATGTATTTTCAGGAACCCTTGCCTCGCTATAAAGCTGTTTCAAAGAAAAATCATCTGTGTAGGTTACGAGTACTTCATTATCCATTAAGTATGATTCTTTGATAGACTCTCCATTAATATAGAGTTTACCGTCTCTATATTTAACTTCATCACCAGGTAAACCGATTATACGTTTAATATAATATTGCTCATGATCTTTTTGGAAAACCACAACATCAAATCGTTGTAATTCACTCAATTGCAGACCAATTTTATTTATAAAAAGGCGGTCGCCATGCTCTAAATTTGGCATCATTGACTGCCCATCAACAATTACGGGGCTAAAAATATAAGTACGAATAGCGAATACCAATACAATTGTAACAAGTATTGTAATTACCCACTCTTTTATTTCTGAAAAAAACCGTTCCAATTCCATCATCCTTAATTCAAAATAGCGCTTATCAATTATTTAAATACTATAACAGTATACCCTGTTTTCCTACTAGAAAACATGTCCAATCCGTATATTTCATTTTCAATTTATTTGATTTAAAGTTTGCCGAGTGAAGTTAAATTACTGTAAAATTTCTTTTCGGAAAATCAATTTTTCAAATAGAACTTGGACTAAATAAAACACAAGACCAGCTAAAGCACCAAAAAGGAAGTAATTCCAAAACACTTCCAATGAAAAATCAAAAATATAAGCGCTATAAGGAATGATTAAAAATCCACCTACTAATGTAAAAATAAATCCATTAACGATTGGTTTCATTTTAACCCTACTCAATATAAAGGATACAACGACTCCCGCTATTATGAACATTGGTGCACTTAACACGAAGAACGTCATCCAAAGTGCGTAAAATCCGAAAAACTCCAATCCATCTAAAATAAAAATAATGAGTGAAATTAACGTACAATATGCAACGAGTGAAACAAGTGCAATAGAAACTTTCCGACTGATTTGGCTCAGCAAAAGAATCGCCCCCCTACTTAACATAATTATACCATTATTTAGTAATTACAATACATCATATCTAATAAATCAAAAAAAATAGTGACTTATCTAGTTCGATAAGTCACTATTTCCTATTTACATTGTTTTCAGTTTTTCATACTCAAGTTGAAGCTGCTCAATACGTTTACGACCTTCGTCACGATTACGAACCGTTTCCTCTTGAATTTGTTTCGTTTCTTGAATTCCTGCCATGATTGTTTTCCACGTTGTTTCAATTGTTTCAATTGAAATACTTGATGTACCAGCTTGGCGAGCAATATTCACTGAATTTTGACGAACATTTTCAGCATTTTTTATCAGCATCTCATTCGTGCGCTTATCTAGCTCTGCCATCGAATTCGATACAAGACGTTGACGTTGCATCGTTACCGCATGTACTAGTCCCTGTTTGAAAACAGGAATCGTCGTCACAAATGCTGAATTGATTTTACCAATTAAATCATTATTCCCTTTTTGCATTAAGCGGATTTGAGGTGCAGATTGGAATGAAACTTGCTGTGCAATCTCAAGATCATATTGACGTTGCTCAAGTAATTCGATCCCACGCTGAATCGTATCAGCCTCCATTGCTGCTTCCTGATCACCTTGATCTACCCGCGCTTGTAATGTAGGTAAATATTTTTTCGTTTCTTCCACCTTTATTTCAATCGCCGCAACATGCTCGCTCAAAGAATGGAAGTAGTTTAGGTTTTCATCATACATGTTCTCAAGCTCAACTGTATTTTTCTTCATTTCGACTTCATATTTTTGAATTTCATTGAAAACAATATCAACTTCCTTCGAGATTGAGTCGTATTTCGATAAAATACCCTGCAAGTGCTGTTTTGATCTAGAGAATAGACGTTTAATAATACCTTGTTTTTTCTCTTCTTCCAAGAAGTCTTTAGGGTCAAAACGGTCCATGATTTTATTTAAATTATTCATCATTTTCGTTGATTTCTCTAAATTGCTCGATTTAATTGTTGCTAACATACGGTCTGAAAAAGTAGAGATTCCTGTTGCTGTCTCTTTACCGAATTCAAGTACCGCAATTTGATTTTTTATTTCAATTTTATCTGCTAGCGCAACTACATGGGGTTCTTCGCGCAATGCAAGTTGGCGTTTTCGAATTTGAGATAATTCCTGAGTCGAAACAAGCGCTTTTGGTTTTGCTTCTGTTACTTCATTTACAAGTGCGTTTTCTTGCACAATCGGCTCTACCTCTGATTGTGTTTTACGTGCGTCTAGATCATCGAATAATGAATTTTGTTCTGTTGACATTAAAATATCCCCCGTTCTTATCTTTCCACTCTAATTGTATACGTATTTTTTATAAAAAGGTTTCATTTTTATTATAATCGAAAAGTGATATTTTCGGAATTAATTCCTTTTAAAAAAGGAATTCACAACATAGTTAAAGCCGGTCCCCCATCCTGGGAACCGGCTTATGTACTTTTCATCGTTCTCCCTCTGTTTACTAAATGAAAAGTCGACCCTATTGCGTATCGCTGTACGGCATTAATAGAATCATTATTAAATTAATGTTTTTGCTTGTGCTAATTGAATTTTCACTTGCTCAAATCCTGTACCACCTAATGAATTCCGACGGCTCACGGCAGCAAGCGGGGCAAGAACATCATAAATATCCGCCTCGATTAAGTGACTTTCTTGTTGCATGTCTGTAAGTGGTAAATCAAGCAAATAAATGCCCTTTTGAATACATGTAAACACAAGCTTTCCTGTCACCTCATGTGCTTCACGGAACGGCATACCCTTTGTCGCAAGGTAATCTGCAAGTTCAGTGGCATTACTGAAATCAGAGTGAACAGCTGCGTGTAGGCGCTGCTCATTGACCGTCATCGTACGCACCATGCCTTCAAAGATTTTCAAGCTGCCTAGCACCGTTTCCATCGTATCGAACATGCCTTCTTTATCTTCCTGCATGTCTTTGTTGTACGTAAGTGGGGTACCCTTTAGCACGGTTAATAGCCCCATTAAATTCCCGAATACACGACCTGATTTCCCGCGAATCAATTCGGCCATATCTGGATTTTTCTTCTGTGGCATAATTGAAGATCCTGTAGAGAAGGCATCATCTAGCTCGATAAATTTAAATTCATCTGTCGACCAAATAATGATTTCCTCTGCGAAGCGTGATAAATGCGTCATCAGCATTGATGAATTTGATAAAAATTCAACGATAAAGTCACGGTCTGAAACAGCGTCCATTGAGTTTGCATATACGTTAGCAAAGCCTAGTAGCTCTGCTGATTTTAGACGATCAATTGGGAAAGTCGTCCCTGCCATTGCACCAGCGCCTAGCGGTGAAAGATCGATGCGCTTCATTGATTCGTTGAAACGCTGTTTATCACGTTCAAGCTGCCAGAAGTAAACCATTAAATGATGTGCAAAACTTATTGGTTGCGCTCGTTGTAAGTGCGTGTAGCCCGGTGCAATCGTTTCAACATGCTGTTCCGCTTTCGCTAAAATTGTTTGTTGGAATGTTTCGATTAAGCCTACAACTTCAGGTACGCGTTTTTTTAGAAATAAATGCATATCTGTCGCGACCTGGTCGTTACGTGAACGTCCTGTGTGTAATTTACCGCCAACTGGACCAATTAAATCGATGAGCATCTTCTCTAGATTTAAATGAATATCCTCATTGGCAACCGTAAATTCAAGCTCGCCTGCTTCGGCCTTGATCATTAATTTTTTTAAACCACCTATGATTAACGCCACGTCATCTATTGGTAAGATTTCTTGTGCGCCAAGCATTGTTACATGTGCGATTGATCCTTCTAAATCTTCCATAACAAGCTGTTGATCAAAGCCGATTGATGCGCCAAACTCATCTACCCAAGCTTCCGCTGATTTTTGGAAACGTCCGCCCCATAATTTTGTCATGTTGTACACCCCGTATCATAAGGAAGGCAAGCGGTGAACAATCCACCCCTTGCGCTTCTCTTGTCAATTATTTTTTATTTACGCCTGCATTTACCACTGTTGGAAGACCCCATAATTCAATGAAGCCAACTGCCGAAGCGTGGTTGAACATATCTTCTTTTGAGTACGTTGCAAGTTTTTCATTATATAGTGAATTTGGTGATTTACGTCCTTCTACAATTGCGTGGCCTTTAAATAATTTCACACGAACTGTTCCATTTACAAAAGCTTGCGTTTCTTTTAAGAATGCTTCAAGTGCTGGGCGTAAAGGTGAGAACCAAAGGCCGTCGTAAATGATTTCGCTAAGCTTTTTCTCGATAACAGGTTTGAAATGCGCCAATTCTTTAACAAGTGTCAGGTCCTCCAGTTCTTTATGCGCCGTCAGTAACACTTTTGCGCCTGGAATTTCGTAGACTTCACGTGATTTAATGCCGACTAATCGGTTTTCCACGTGGTCAATACGTCCAACGCCGTGCTCTCCTGCAACTGCATTTAATTTTTGAATTAAGTCAGCAAGCTTCATCGCTTCGCCATTTAATGAAACTGGTTTCCCTTTTACGAATTCGATCTCCACGATTTCAGGTGTATCAGGTGTCAGCTCAAGTGGCTTTGTAAGGCCGTAAGCTTCTTCTGGTGGTGCTACCCAAGGATCTTCCATTACGCCTGCTTCATTTGCACGGCCCCACAGGTTTTGATCGATTGAGAATGGTGAGTCAAGTGTCGCAGGAATCGGAACATTATGCTTCATTGCATATTCGATTTCCTCATCACGGCTCCAGCCCCACTCACGTACCGGTGCAAGAACTTGTAAATTTGGATTTAACGCCTTAATTGAAACTTCGAAACGCACTTGGTCATTCCCTTTTCCTGTGCAGCCATGCGCTACTGCGTCAGCCTCCGTTGCTTCTGCAATTTCTACTAATTTTTTTGAAATTAGTGGACGAGATAATGCAGATACTAATGGATATTTTTGTTCGTACCAAGTATGTGCTTGTAATGAAATTAATGCATACTCTTCAGCAAACTCATCTTTCGCATCGACCATATATGATTCAACAGCACCTACTTGAAGTGCTTTATTTTTAATAAATTCTAAATCCTTACCCTCACCTACGTCTAAGCATACCGCGATAACGTCCCACCCTTGATCTTTTAACCATGGAATCGCTACTGATGTATCTAACCCGCCTGAATATGCTAAAACTACTTTCTTATTTGCCATTTTACATGTGCCTCCGATAATCGTTAATGTATTTTTATGCATTTGAATAAAACTTTATACACGAATAGTATCATGTTATAAAAATAAAGGCAACTGTATTTTTATAAATTGATAGGCAATTTTAAATTTACAGAGTTATGGCATCACTCTTACTCATTACCAACGGCCCTCAACGCCTGTTTTATTGGGATTATTAAAGAATATAATCTTAGGACACATTACAGCCAAAATAAAAAAAGACCTCCTCGATTGTTCAAGGAAGTCTGTATAAAATGGTTATGCTTATTCAATTTATTTTTTATTAAAGAAGCCCTTACCTAGAAATTCAACTAAGCCTGGTGCTACTGCATACAATTTCGCAGTGATTCCCATAACACGTGGCAGATTTACCTCACGCACAGGACGCTCAATCGTCTTCATCACTTCACTAGCTACTTTATTTGGGTCGATTAAAAAGCTTTTGATTGCCTCACGGTAAGCACCTTGCGCATCCGCCTTTTGCAAAAATGGAGTATCAATTGGACCGGGATAGATACCTGTTACCTTTACATTATGCTCTGCTAACTCTAGGCGTAGACCATTGAGAAATCCTGTAATTGCATGCTTCGTCGCTGCATACACACTTGCCTTCTTCGTGGCAACCTTACCTGCCTGAGAGCTAATGAAAATAAAGTGCCCTTTCTTGTGCTCAATTAGCTTTGGCGTTAATTTTCGCGCTAAATAAATCGGTGCGCGCACATTGACATTAAACATTTCATCCACTTCTGCATCCGTTAAATCATAGGCAGCATTGAAGATACCTAACCCAGCATTCAATATAACGACATCTAATGCCGGTAGTTGTTCAATTACTTGATCCATTTGCTCAACATCGCTTAAATCCGCTTTAATTGCAATGGCACCTAATGTGGTCAAAGTTTTAAGCGATGCATCGTTACGACCCGTTGCATACACTGTGTAGCCTTTCTCGATGCATAACTTAGCCATTTTCAAGCCAATACCACTCGTTGCACCTGTGATAAAAATCGTTTTTTTATTCATAAATTATGTATACTCCCTTCATATTCTTATAAAAACACGCACTACTAGTATAGTAGAGCGTGTTTGTAAACATTCTCATTTGGAGAATTATTTAATTTTAAGATACTCAAGTAATGATTCCTTATTACTAATCACATCTGCTAATGTATATTGATCTAAAACAGCTAAGTAAGCGAGTAATGCTTCATGAAGCGCATGTTTTAACTTGCAGGCTGGCGATATCACGCAAAGGTTCGTGTCATCGCTAAAGCATTCCACTAATTGAAAGTCTTCCTCCGTTTTGCGGACAATTTCACCAATCGATACCGTCTCCGGATCAATCGCCAAACGAATCCCGCCGCCTCGCCCACGAGTCGTCTCAATATACCCGAGTTTCCCAAGGTCATAGGTTACTTTCATTAAATGATTTTTTGAAATATTATACGTATCTGCTATTTCTTGAATTGTTGCTAAATAGTCTTGGCCTCGTACGCCTAAGTACAGCAACGTACGAAGTGAATAATCTGTATAAACTGTTAAACGCACAAATTCACCAACCTTCTCTCAACATTATAGCATTCTTATTGCTGATGTAAGTAAAAATTGGCTTTTAAAAACATATAGATTTAATATTAAGTTTACGCTTTTCGGTAAAAATAAACCCCATCACGTAGCTCAGATGTTGCTAATTTTTCCTCCACCAAATAATCCAACTGCCCCAATGTTTCAGAAACCGTTAATCCTGGTTGCTTCGCGTATACTCTTGGGAATAGCTCCCTAGTTACCTCAAAAATAGTTTTTGGTGTATCCAGCATTTCTTTCACCTTCATCGCACGAGTACGCTGTTTTTCTAGGCGTGCTGTGATAAGCTCATTTGCGTTCACGACATTTTCTCCATGTCCTGTGTAAATCGTCGCTACATTTAAATCACGTAATAATTTAAGCGACTCATTATATTGAAGTAAATATTTCGGGCGTTCGAATGATAAATCGACTGGTGGCTCCACTAATGGATTCGACGAAACTTTATCTAGCAGTAGATCTCCGCCGATTACGTTTTTTGTGGCTTCGTCGACAAAGATCAAGTGACTTTGCGCATGACCAGGAGAATCATATGTAATTAAGCCTGGATGGCCAGGTACTTCATCGCCTGCCTTCAAAAATTTCGTCAATGGAATTGTCCCAATCATTTCTAATTCAGAGCGTACTTCAAGAATTTTTTCGATATATTCTTGTGGTACCCCTTGTGAAATCATTTCTCTCATATAAAACTCATTGCGATATTCCATAAATGATTCGGTTTGACGTAGCCAATGATCAACATAACCATGCCCTAAAATTTCAGCTGTTGGAAAAGCGTCTACCCAGCCCGCGTGATCTGGATGATGGTGTGTTAGTACAACTTGCTCCACATCTTCCATCGCATATCCAGCTTGCTTAACACCATATTTGATTGCTGCTAACGCTTCATCAGTTTTCGGTCCTGCATCAAATAAAGTGAGTGCGTCACCTTTTACTAGAAAAGCATTTACATCGCCTACTGCATACGGTGTTGGAATAATAATTTTATGTACTTGCACTGCTTCAACCCCTCCGATTGTTCAAAAATGAACGACTATTCACTTATCATACCCGTTTTTATTTATGAAGTCATTACATAAGTTGACATAAATTCGTAATACTTATATAATTTTTATTATTCAAATAAATAAGGCGTTGATAGAGAATACTATGAAATCGATGGTTCTAGAGAGTGTAGCACGGGTGGAAGCTACATACCCACTCGTTTTCAGAAACCTACTCTGGAGCTGTTATGAAAACATAACCGACACCTCGCGATATGAGGGCATAAGCTGCACTTTTACAGTGAATTTAGGTGGTACCGCGGAGATCCGATGTATTTTCGTCCTTTTTATAAGGATGAAAATGCATTTTTTTAGTTTAAAGGAGGAATTACAATGGAGAGAATTATGTTTATCGGAGCTGGCTCGATGGCTGAGGCACTAATTCAGGGATGGATTAAATATCACGTCGCACTGCCGGAAGCCATTCATATATCGAATCATTCCAATCAAGATCGATTAAAAGAACTACGCAAAGCTTATGGCGTAAATATTCTACAAGACTACGCGCAACTACAGGATGCTGATTTAATTATATTAGCGATGAAACCAAAGGACGCCCTTAATGCAATGCAGACGATTGCCCCCCACATAAATCCTCAAACTGCAGTATTGTCTATAGTTGCAGGGATCGCAATAGAAACCATTGAGATAGAACTGGGTTCGAGAGCAATTGCTCGTGCGATGCCAAATACATCAGCTACAATAGGATTATCAGCTACTGGGATTTCATTTAATGCTGCTGTACAACCCGCTCAAAAAGTATACTTTATGGAAATGCTTCGAGCAGTTGGCCTCGTTATTGAAGTACAAGAAGATAAATTACATGCCATTACCGCCCTTTCAGGCAGCGGTCCAGCCTATCTGTACTATTTAATCGAAGCGTTTGAACAAGTGGGGATCGAATTTGATTTACCTGCAGATATTGTTCGTCAGCTTATGGTTCAAACACTTGCTGGTAGTGCCGCGATGCTTAAGCACGTAAAAGAGGAGCCTGCTGTGTTACGTAAAAAAGTAACAAGTCCAGGTGGTACAACAGAGGCCGGAATTGCGAAACTTGACCAAATGCATTTTTCAGATGCAATTGCAGCGTGTATTCGCAGTGCGGAGCAACGTTCACGAGAATTAGCAAAAGGAAACTAGGAGGCTTTACTATTATGAATAAACTATTTGAAGTATCAAAAATTCGAAATGTCACTTTAAAAAACAGATTAGTCATGGCACCTATGTGCATGAATGAAGCACATGAGGATGGCCTTGTGGAACCGTTCCACATTGTCCACTATGCATCACGTGCCACTGGTCAAATCGGTTTGATTATCGTTGAAGCAACCGCTGTTTTACCAGAAGGGCGAATTACTGAAAACGACTTAGGTATATGGAGCAACGACCATATTGATGGCTTGACTGAATTAGTGGCTACCGTCCATTCTAATGGCTCAAAAGTAGCGATTCAACTGGCGCATGCAGGTAGAAAAGCACGCTGCCGATCAACAGCTTTTGCACCAAGCCCAATTGCATTTAATGAGGATTACCTTACACCTCAAGAAATGACACAGGACGATATTACAACGGTTGTTTTAGCATTTCAAAAAGCCGCAGTACGAGCGCTAGCTGCGGGCTTTGATATTCTAGAAATTCATGCAGCACATGGATATTTATTGAATGAATTTTTATCGCCGCTAACGAATAAACGAAGCGATGATTATGGTGGCAGCGAGGAAAATCGCTATCGCATCCTACGCGAAGTAATCGATGCTATTCGCGCCGTATGGGATGGTCCTCTTTTCGTGCGTATTTCTGCTGAGGATTACCATGAAGAAGGCTTAACAACGAAAGACTATGTCCAATTTGCGCGCTGGATGAAATCACAACAGGTCGATTTAATCGATGTGAGCACAGGTGCCGTTGTGCCAGCGATTATTGATGCAAAGCCCTTTTATCAAGTTCCCTATTGCGCAAAAATCCGTGCTGAGGCCCAAATCCTTACAGGTGCTGTAGGTTTAATAACAGACGGTATTGGCTGCGAAAAGGTGCTACAAGATGGTGCGGCTGACTATGTTTTTATAGGTCGTGAATTATTACGTGACCCCTATTTTGCATATCGTGCAGCAACACAGCTAGGTACAACAATTGATGCACCAAATAATGCATACATGCGCGCTTGGTGAGTTGAAGCGATTTCCCCTTTTAGTGTTTGTGGAAGACATTAACAGAGGTTATAATAAAATCGAAAAACCTCATCGGCCAGGCAATTAAAGTTATAGGATCGACTGTTTACCATTCCTGTAATTTGGCTAAAATAGATAATAGGTGGGGACATGAAGGCGCAAATTTTAAAAGTCTAATCTGATGAATTATTTATACTAATTTTCGAACAAAATGTACTACCTTTTTTCAGAATAAAGTTTCTTCTAACTTATACATCTTAGCAATCTACATATTTAAATATGATTAACTGAAGCCTCCTTTTACTTTGCTATTATTTTTTAAAAATTGATTGCCCATCACCATTCACTTTTAAATCATTCGTTGTAAAGTCTATTTAATCTAATTAAGATGGAGGTCATTTAATGGAAAAACCTTACCGTATTCATGTAACCGATATTTCGAAAGCAATTTATTTTCTTGAAAAAGAACTTATTCCTGCACGTGAAGAAGGTACGGGTATTCGAATTACGATCAGCAATCAAACGATCGCACATGTAATTCTATATTTAAATGCGAAGGAGATTGTTGTATACGATGTAGAGGAAGTTATCGTTTAATATACATTGTAAAGGAGGCGTGCATATGTGCACGCCTCTTTTTTTCAGGTGCACCCTATCTTTGTTTAGCATTGATTTCTATTACGGGGCCGACGCTTTCCGCGGGCAGCCTACATTACGAATACCCTAAATATCCATTTCCTTCATGACACAAAAATGCAACGCCTCAATTAAGAGGAGTTGCACTTTTGTGTACATTTAACTTCATACGGGCTTCAGTCAATTCAATTTTTTCAAATCAAATACCTTAAAATCTTTTGCAAGTTTTGTGTTTGGAAAAACAGCTTTTGCTTCATTTAGAAGTTTCTCAACATCACGTTCTAGGAAACGCGCGCTTATATGATTTAGGATCAATGATTTTGCTCCAGCCTGTTTTGCAACTGTAGCTGCTTCGATATTCGTTGAGTGGCCATATTGCGCCGCGAGTTGTTCCGTTGCCCCATCAAAGGTTGCCTCATGAACGATCACATCTGCATCTTTGCTTAACTGTATTGCCTGTTCGGAAAACTTTGTGTCTCCTAATATTGAGAGGATAACGCCCTCTTTCGGTGGTCCTACAACATCCGAACTATATATAACTTGGCCATTTTCAAGTGTTACATCCTGTCCATTTTTCAAATCACGTAATAAAGGTCCCTTTGGCACACCAAGTGAGGTTGCTTTTTCTATAAGTAACTCACCTTTTAAGGACTTTTGCTCAATACGGAAACCATAGCAAGGAACTATATGCTCCAGTAGCTGCGCGGTTACACAAAACTGATCGTCTTCAAAAATGATGCCCGGTTCTATTTCTTCTATAATAAGTGGGTATTTTAAATGCGTTTGCGAAATGCTTAGCGTCAGCTGTAGCCATTGCTTAATCCCTTTTGGTCCATAGATTGTTAATGGCGCTTCTCCCGCTAAGAACGATCTTGAACTGATAAAGCCTGGAAGCCCGTATATATGATCCCCATGTAAATGAGTTATAAAAATCTTTTCAATTTTGCGTGGCTTTATCGTTGTATGTAACATTTGATGTTGTGTCGCCTCACCACAATCAAACATCCAAGCCATCCCTCGCTCTTCATATAATTCGAGGACAACCGAGCTCGTGTTACGCTCCTTTGACGGCATACCTGCCCCCGTACCTAAAAATTGTAATTGCATATTTTCGCTCCTCACTGCTTGTTAGCTTTATTATAGGTATAAAATGTGTAAAATCATAACGTTTTTATTTCGTTGTTTTGGGCAAAAATAAGAAATATAACGAGGAGGAATTATAAATGTTACATTATATACGAAAAGGCTCAGGTCAACCTTTAGTACTTGTCCATGGATTTTTAGGTAGTCACGAAATATTCCATCTGTTAATAGATGCTTTATCTAATCATTTTGAAGTAATTGCAGTGGATTTACCTGGACATGGAAAAAGTGTTGTTGATAAAAATTCCTATAGTATAGTAGAATACGCAAATGCAATTGTAGAAGTATTAGAACATGAAGGTATTAAAGAAGCGAACTGGCTTGGCCATTCCCTCGGTGGTTATATAACTTTGGCTGCACTTGCTGAAAATTTAGCGCCAATAAAAAAAGCCATTTTACTCAATTCGTCGGTTAGTGCTGATACCGAAGAAGCGAAAGAAAAGCGCACAAAGCAGCAAGGGACGATTAAGGATAATGGTGTTGATGCATTTGTAGATGAAGTAATTAAAAATTTCTTCGGGGAAAATGCAAGTCCACAAGCAGTCGAAACTGGATGTACAATTGCAAAAGATGCAACGGTTGAAGGCTTAACACTTGCGCTTGATGCGATGAAGCAGCGTCCAGCACGACAAAACTACATCGATGTAACGTCAATACCTATTTTAATCATTGAAGGTGATGAAGATAAGGTTGTTGCACCAATTAAGACAAACAATTCAAACATAAAGAAAGTCATGATTAAATCTGGTCATTCTGGAATGCTTGAAGATGTCGATGGTGTACTACGGGCAATTTACGAGTTTTTATAAATCACAGTTTTCTGTATAGGGTTTATGTTATTCGAGAAACTGATGCTTCGCCCTGATCACATTGGATAGAGTGTAGGCTGCTTTAGTAGAGGCTACGACAGAATAGTAAAAAAATTACATTCAAAAGCCCGCGTGAATTATTTCACACGGGCTTTTCTCGTTATTTATAAAGAATTCATCTGCAACCTTCCTAACTCCACCTCGATTTGCTTGACATCAATCCGCTCGTATAAAGCCTCAACGTTCATCAATGTATGTGGCAAGCCTCGCACTACTTCCCATTGATTTAATTCGGCCCCTATCATTTCCGCAATTTTTTCACAGGCAAATGGTAGAAATGGCTGTAAAAGCTGACCTAAGTTTTGAATAATGAATACACATGTAGCAAGCGTCTGCTCACAATGTTCACGGTTTTCATTCAGCGTGATCCAAGGCTGGTGTTCGTCAAAATAACGATTTGCAGTACGCACAAATTCAAATATTGTTTCTAGTGCCTGCTTACATGCACCCTTCTCTATCAAATCACCTACCGTCTTGTAAAGCTGTTCGACTGATTGTTCGATTGCTACATCAATCACAGCTTTTGGCACCTCGCCCTCAAACGATTTTTCAATAAACTTAAAATTTCGATTCACAAAATTCGCAAATGCCCCTAAAAGCTCACTATTATGGCTATAAATGAATTCACGCCAAGAGAAATCCGCATCGCGACTTTCCGGTGCATTGACTGTTAAAAAATAGCGTAAGGAATCGGGATGATAATCCTTCAAAATCTCTGGCACCCACACTGCCCAGTTTTGACTCGTCGACAGCTTGCGTTTTTCTAGCGTTAAATACTCATTCGATATAATATTCGTCGGCAGTCCCGAAATTTTAATCCCCATTAAAATAGCAGGCCAAATAACGGTATGGAACGGTATATTATCCTTACCGTGTACATAATAGGAAGTTGCTTCATCATTCCACCATTTTGAAATATCCTGTCCATGTTGCTTACCCCACTGAAGGCTCGCCGTATAATAGCCAGCCACAGCCTCGATCCACACATAAATTTTCTTGCCCTCAAAGCCCGCCACAGGTACATCGATACCATTTGGCAAGTCACGCGTAACTGCACGATCTGGCACACCTTCCTGGATATAGCGTTTCGTCAAGCCTAGTGCATTGTCTCGCCATCGTTTATCCTGCTCCGCATGTGCAACATAGGCTTCCAAACGTTCCTGAAAGGCACTAAATGAAAAGTAAAAATGCTCTGTCTCACGAATCTCAGGCTCCGAACCGCAAATTTTACAACGTTTTTCCTTTAAATCAAGTGGATCTAAAATGATTGAGCATTGGTCGCATTGATCTCCCCTTGCTTTCGCTCCGCAATTCGGGCAAATCCCTTCCACAAAGCGGTCCGGTAAAAACTGCTGATCCACCGTGCAATACGCTTGTTCAATTGTCTTCTTGTATAAATAGCCATTGTCTAATAATTGTAGAAAGATTTTCTGCACCGATTCATGGTGGTGCCTTGCATCCGTTCTTGTGTAGTAATCATATGTAAATCCTAACGCATGGAACGATTCCTCAAATTCCTGATGATATCGGTCTGCAATCGCCTTCACGCTCGTATTCTCTTGCTTGGCGCGAATAGAAATCGGTGTCCCGTTACAATCACTGCCTGATACATATAAAACGTCTTCACCCTTCAACCGATAATAGCGCGCTAAAACATCACCAGGTAATAGCGCCGCGACATGACCTAAATGTAACGAACCATTTGCATACGGCCATGCGCCTCCAATAAAAATCGTCATTCATAATTCCCCCTTTAAAAATAAAAAAAACGCCCTAATCGTTTAATAAACGATTAGGACGAGATACCCCGTGTTACCACCTAAGTTCGCAAATAGCTCACACCATTTGCCTCAATCAGTACGTGTTCATACTGCTGCCGTTGTAACGAGTGCCGTTCTCGATCGTAGCCTACAATCCATTTCGATTTCGGTACGAAGCTCAAAGGTCATATTCAGTAAGGTTTGTTTGCCTCTTTTCCAGCATCAGAAGCTCTCTATAAAACGCCACTTACCTACTATCCTCATCAAAGCCAAATTATTTAAGATAATGTTACTTCTTTACGCGCAATTATACAAGTCGTAATTTTCGGAAAAATTAAGGTACATGGAGCACGCCATCTTACATGCTTCTTTCCAAATTATTCCGCACTTAGCTTCGCGCGTACAATTCCATTTTCCAAATAGAGTGATTCATTATCGTAAAGCTTATAGATAGGGCTTGTTACCTGTTGTTCTGCCCACGCATCAAAGTGTTCTTTACGTTCTGGATCCTCATAATGTGGACAAAACGCACCTTCTACCAGCCCTAATCCTTCGAGCTCCTCATAATTCCCATCTCTACGTTCAGTAAAGCAATGTTCAAACCAACACATAGCACCTGCACTGATTCCGCAAAGCAGAACGCCATTATGATAAGCATTCTTCAGTACATCATCAAAGCCTGTCTGCCTCCAAATTCCTAATAAATGCTGCGTGCTCCCACCACCGACATAAAGGATATCTAGCGCATTAATACTTTCTCGAATGGTACTCGATGCTAAATCTGCAATTGTTAAATGGCTTGGATTTTCATGTTGGAATGCAGTGTAAAATTTATCGATATACCCTTGCGCATCATTACTAGCTGTTGCAACAAAAGCAATGTTCACTTTGCGATCCTTTTTTCGCAGATTAATAATAAATTCATCAATAAATGCATCGGGTTGCGCTGAAAATCCACCACCTGAGATGGCAACGATTTGCTTTTTCATTTCAATCGCACCTTTCTTGTTAAAAGCTGGAGCGTTTCCACTCGGACTTGCCATGCACTTACTATCTCTTTAATGGAAATCGCCTCAAGGTTCATATATAAAACTCCAAAGTGTAGCCTTCTTTTTAAATCCAGCTTTATAGTATACATGATTGGCTGCCTCTTTCTTATTATTGACGGCCAATGTAATGCCGTTAATTCCATCAAATCTAAACATCTCTGTTAACACTTCTCTTAATAAAAGTGTACCAAACCCTTTACCTTGGCTGTTCGGGGCAATCGCAATAAATTCTAAATGTGCATGATTTGTTGCTAAATCCATTTCAAAGTAGGCATACCCCACCACAATTTCATCAATTTTTAAAACGCGCAATATATGCTCATCACTTAATCTAGTATAAATTGTCTCCGCATCGTAGTACGCATTTGGAAATGCCTCATTATGTAATGCCATAAACTGATCAAAATCAGCTGATTCAGCCACACTACTTTTATAATCGTCGACTCCCTCAAAAGTAGCCCTTTCTACTTCAAGCAATAAATGCTCGCCATCTTTCTTAGCATTCACTTGCTCTAGAAAGCGCAATTGCTGCTTATTCTGTTCATTAATAAAGAAGTAAAATGAATTGATGCTCGGATAGCGTTGTTGCAGCATTTGCAGCAGTGTTACTTGAGCTTGCGTGTCTTCTGTTTTTGTAAATGGTCCCCACACTTCTGCAGTCGTTTCATCAAGATCTAAACCAATAAGCGATTGGATTTCGCCATCTTCAAATGCTGCTACAATTGAAGTTTGCTCGCCATCTATAAAATCTTCATTCAGTGCGCTAAGTAAACCCGCTTCATTTTCACCACAAAAGCCTATATTATGTGCTGCTTCACGATTCATAGATGCTATAAACGCTGCTACATCTGCTAATTGTTCTGGCTGGATCCATTCATACTTCATTTCGAAATGCCCTCCTCACATAACTCCAATACGTAATTTAAATCAACATCTTCAGTCAAATGTTGTGGCGTCCATGGAATATAAATGTCAGGATGTATTCCTCCATTATGATAAGGGCTTTTATCATCCATCGTTGAAATGCCATACCAAAATTCAAAATCACCATAATCAACGGTTACTACATTAAAAGTTTTCATAATGCCCATCGTCTCACGTCCAATTACTTTAACTTTCGGTGATTTCTTAACATTTTGAGCGAATGTATCCCCTGAACTAGCACAGAAACAATCCGCTAATACATAGATATTTCTCGGGAAATCGCCACCTTCTATGAGCCAATCCGTTTCATCGTCATTTTCCACAAAGCCCTTCCCTTTATAAGTATGGATCTTTGCAATTTCTTCTTTTATATTTTGCTCTACTTCCGCCGCAAGCTCCTGTTCTAAATAGTCCTCCATGAAGGTTTGCATAAGCGCACAATTTCGCTCTGTATAGTTTGTGAACATTCGACTCTCATCATTAAATAAGTCTTGCACTGCAATTTGCTTGTCAAAAATATATTTTAATAACGGAAAATAAAAAGTGTCATTACCCCCATTATTTATGCGAACATCAATAATTAGATTTTTACATTGTGAAAGTGCATACTCATTTTCCCTAACAAGCTTTTGAATAGGTTCTGCCTGTGCAAAATCCATTAGCTTCATATACATCGTCTCCGTATTTAATGGAAAGCATTCATAACTAGGGTTATATGCTGGTTTATCGTAAGCACCCAGCTCTAATTCCAACAGTTTCCCTTCCACTTCAACAGTTACTTTATTTGCTATACACAGCACATTCCGCCATTGCTGACGTTCATTTAACTCATCCACTAATAATTTCTGGTATCTCTCTGCAGCTCTTTCAATTATTTCACCATCAATCGCTACAATTTTATCGCCTTTTTTTAAGCGTGTTTCAGTTGGAGCCTCTGTTACATAAAGTGTATTTTCATACCGTCGAACCGAAAATCCACGATATGGTAACTCTGAATTTTTAGTGCGAAAACCTAAGTGTCCATCTTTAAAATCTAATAGATAGCTTTTTATAATTTGTTCAAATTCAACATTCGTCATGGCATTCGACACTTCATATTGTTCTGGGGTGTTCAAATGCAATTTTGAGTGGCAACCCGCATAATCATGCTTTAAAACTTGCTTAATATCCTCAAAAATCTGTTCTTTTGTGTGCATATGTATCCCTCTTTCGCTCAAATTTATTTCTAAAAATAAAAACCTCCCGGCATTTACGCCAGAAGGATTCGTGTAGAGTTTCCAATTATATAGAAGCAGATTTGAAGTCTCTATATATAATAAATGGACAGACCAATCCTATTTTAAGAAAATACATATACATTTACTGGTTAAAATGGAATTAGTGGATCATTGTCCATTCAACTCCGGTTCAAATATAGCACAACAACAGTATCACCATCTACCAAAATAGTTAAATTATAACAAAAAGTGCAGCTTTATTTTAACGGTACTTTAACTTTCGCAGACCCTTCTAACTGATTCGGGAATCCATCAAAATAAATTTTAATCGGATTTTGATGTCCTTCTAATTCGAGTCGAGCTTTAGAGTCAAAAAACTCTAGACCAGTTGAGCCCCCCTGATCAAATACCTGTACTTTATTTCCATTTGCATCAACTGCATGTAAACCAAATAAAGATATATGATAATAACTATTTATCGGCTTATACTTCCCAACAATTGCATCAGCTGAAATATCAATGCCTACGAGATTCGGATGTGTTGGTGCAAAGATAAGCTCATTCTTTTCAAAATCCACCAATACATAATCTTGCCCTTTTGGGAGCGCGGTCACTTCACCTATTTGCAGCGTCAATGATTTCGGCTTTCTAAAATAATTACTTTGTAAGTAATAGGTTACTTGCTGATCAAACGTAGAACCCATCCCAGTAATACCATTCCTAATATTACTCCAAATTTCACCTTGTTCATCAATTAATGAAATTGAGCCAAAATCTAAAATACGCTTTGAATTCAATGGATCAATGCTAATCGAAATACTTGTACGTAAAGGTGATATTTTCACCTGCTCTACCGTAAAGTTTTGCCCATCAATTTGAAGTTGCTTATTTACTTCATAGACTTGCCCTAGTTCTATTTCATTTTCTAGATGGAATGGGACTTCAATTTGCAACTCATTAAATTTAAACCGTAACGCAAAGTTTGGATTTGTGTAATCCATTTTATGCTCCGATGCTACGATATCAACTGATTCTGCAAATTGATGAACAACTTCTCCTTCATACATAAATGTACTGTACGTATAGCCAGCTTTAATTAACTCATTATTATGCAACACTTCAATTTGAATGTGCTCATATTGATTCAAATTTTGCTCACTTTTTATCTCATAAGCGACGATCATACCACTTTCATCCGCGATTATTTCATCGATTGTGACTGAAATGCCATCTTGTTCCACGGTTACGCCAATTTTTTCACCATAGCCTTCATTTAAAATATCTTCTATTCCTTTATTATGCTGAATTAATTGCACAAGCGTCTCTAATCCCGGAACTTTGGCCATTGCATAGGCGATTGTTGGTGAGACACGAATAGAAAGTAATAATACACAAATGGCAGCCACAGTGATAAAAGAAGTTATCCAAACTTTTTTAGATTTCTTTTCACGTTTATTTTGGGCAACTGCACGCTGAATGGCTTGTTCTAATTGATTTCCCGGAATCTCAAGCTGCTCTAAATAATCTTTCAAACGTTCATCCATCACCCTTCCCCCCGTTCAATCAAAATACTGCGTAATTTTCGGAGTGTATGATGTAATCTTGATTTTATCGTTCCCTCTGAAACTTGTTGGATTATCGCAATATCCTTCATTTTCAAATCTTTATAATAGCGTAAATAAATAAGTTCTTGTTGTTCAATCGGAAGCTCTAAAAGGATATCCGCCATTTCTAACGGATGATTTTCTTGTTGCGTAATCTCAATTTCCGCTGTTAATTCCACACGGTCCTGTCTTTTTTTCATATCAAGGCAAATATTAATTAAAATTCGAATGAGCCACGTGTTGAAATAGACCGGCTCCTTAACCGTATGTATTTTCTTTAAGCAACGATAGGTCATTTCTTGAATCGCGTCGATTGCATCATGCTCGCTCTTTAGGTACGCGTATGCAATTTTATACAAGCTCTCCTGATTTTGCTTAAGTAGCTCGACGATTGCTTGCTCATTACCGCGAATAGCTTGTTCGATTAATCTTTGCTCATCCATGTGGCCACCCCCTTTACCTATTAGACTTTTGAGACTCTATTTCCGTTCAGTTTGACAGGCTTATTTTTACTTAAGAATCTTCAAAAATCGCTTTTTCCCAATTTGCAATACATCTTCATTTTCAAGTTCTTGTTCAAACTTATCCATGCCAATTTTCTCTCCATTCACTGAAACCCCATCCTGCTTGATTAAGCGGATAAACTCACTTTTACTCTTGATTAATCCAATGTCTATTAACGCAGGTACAAGCGTCATTAAACTAGTATTTCCATTGCTTGCGAGCGTCGGCACATTGTCAGGTATTTGGCGCTTTTGGAACGCCATCTCAAAGAAACGCTGCGCCCCGTGTGCAGCTTCTTCCCCGTGGTATTGCTGGGTAATAATTGCAGCTAACTCCAACTTAATATCACGAGGATTAACACCCGCTTCAAGCCTTTCTACAATTCCCTTTAAGTCATTTGGGTGTACGTCTGTTGCGAGCTCAAAGTATTTCACAATCAAAGAATCGGGTACCTCCATCACTTTTTTGAACATAATTTCAGGTAATTCATTAATCCCGATGTAATTATTTAAGCTTTTACTCATTTTTTCAACGCCGTCTAAACCTTCAAGTAATGGCATAAAAATCGCAATCTGCTTTTCTTGCCCCACATGCTTTTGCAATGTACGTCCCATCAAAATATTAAACGTTTGATCTGTCCCCCCAAGCTCAATATCAGCCTCGATTTCAACCGAATCCTGTGCCTGCATTAACGGGTAGAAAAATTCATGAATGCCAATTGGGATTTGATTATTGTAGCGCTTTTGGAAATCATCACGCTCTAAAATTCGGGCGACTGAAGTTGTTGCCGCGAGCTTAATCACTTCCTCAAACGATAATTTCGACAACCACTCACTATTGAAGCGCACGAGTGTTTTTTCCTCGTCTAATACTTTGAAAATTTGCTCACAGTATGTTTGAGCATTTGCCTTCACGACATCATCAGACAGTGCAACGCGTCCCTTTGACTTCCCTGTTGGATCACCAATTCGCCCTGTGAAATCACCGATTATAATGACAACTCGATGCCCAAGATCCTGCATTTGCTTAATTTTACGCAGCACGACAGCATGCCCTAAATGAATATCTGGCGCCGATGGATCAAGGCCAAGCTTAATCGTAAGCGGCTTTTGCGTATCAAATGAGCGTTGCAATTTTGCCAGTAGCTCCTTCTCATCCACAATCATCTCTGCACCTTTTTGAATAATTTCTAGTTGTTCATTTGGCTTTAAAAACATACATTCCATCTCCTTTACTTTTCAAAGCAAATAAAAAAACGCCCTCTAGGAATTAACCTAAAGGACGTTTTGAACGTGTTACCACCTTTTTTCGAGTACTATTCACACAGCACTCCTCCAGTCCGTACTGCTTAAAGCGATACGTATGCAATGATTACGGCAGCAACCCCGTCGTAGCCTACTTAAATTTCGGTACGCAGCTCCAAGATGTATTCATTTTAATTTCCCTTTGCGCCTCTCAACAACCGGCTACTTTCTGTAAGGTCCACTTAAAATTACTCGTTCTCTTCAACGCTTTTATTCTTATTTGGTTTCGTGAGATTAATAATACGCCAAATTAAAAATTTGTCAAATAAGGGATTTATACCACAATAACACTGATAAATGGAGTTACACTATTAAAGATGCTCCTTTATCAAAGCGCTTTTTCTATAATTATAACTCCTTGAAATCACTAAAAAAGATTTTATTATATTGAATAAAACCATGTGCATCAAATTGTAAGTTTTTATATTTAAAATCCTCTCGAACATACATACGTTGTTGGTGGTGCGTTAACAATTTTAAACAGTAGATTTTTTGCATTTGTTCTTCAATTTCATTTAAAGTTGCTTCATCGAAAGTCTGGTATTTAGTTGTGTAGATTTTTTCAAGGGCCTGTATCAATAGATTTTGATGGTACTCATCTAAAAAGGATAAAATGGCTTTCGGTTTGGTGAAATATCTGTTTAGAATGGAAAGGATTTTTTGCCTTCCAAATGTTGCGCCGCCAATGAAAATATCAATTGAAGTGTCCACCGTTTTATCTTTAGAGATATCAATGCATTCTAACTCGGTTTTTATGCCAAATTGATTGATTTTACTTTGAAGGATAAGTGCCTTATCTAAATAATTTGCATGAGATGAAAGTTGTTGGTATCCGATTTTTAAAACCGGAAAATCATTACCTACATATTTAATCGTAGCGAAAGGTTGTTGTTGCTTTTGACTAGGTAGCCAGTTTGTTGCTATTGTTTCAGTCATGGTATTTTCAATAAAATCTGTAGGATGAATTAGAGCATAAATGGTTTCCCGCATTTCTCGGTTTTGAAGGGGGCCGTTTTGCATATTTAGGACAACATAATCAGTTCCAAATTCTTGCATAAGCAATTCTTTTTGCGGAATGTCATTTGAGTAAGGGCTGTAAGAAATGCCAAAGTCGGTATCGTTATTGTCAAAAATATATTCTATTCCATCTAGATAAGGTCTTTTATTAAAATAATGATCAAAGGTTGTTAATTTAATTTTGTATGGTGATAAGTCTTCAATCATAAAAGGCCCGCATCCAATCGATCCATCGGGTTTATCTTTCGGTAAAATCACTGTTCGAAATGAAGATAATAATTCAGGTAATACCGCAAATGGCTTAGTTAACGTGAGAATTAATTCATAGTCATTTACGATTTCAAATTTCTCATAATCAAAATAAGGCTTCGCAAGTTCTTTTAAGCGTTCAAGTGAAAATTGGATATCTGAAGCTTGAACCGGCTTTAGGTGATGGAAATAAGCACCCTTTCTTAAAATAAATCGCCAATTTTGATAATCGTTTGTTTCATAATAGAAAAGTAAGTTTTCTTCAATTTCACCGGTAGTATGATTTTCTTTAAATAAAGGCTCATGAATTTGCTTAATAAAATGCGCATCCCAATTTGATAATGCATGTAATGGATTAATTGTTAGATATGGATTGAAGAATGGAAGACGGAGTATATGCTGTAACTTTTCATTTTGATGTATACCATACTGTTGTTGAAGCCAGTTTTGAATAATCGGGTTTTTGAACATTTGGTATTCACCGATTAAAGAATAGGCCTCTTCAAATTGATTTTTCTCCCAATAAGAAATAAATAGATTGATAATACAGTCTTCTTTTGATTGAAGTATCGTAATAAAAGGTTTCTTCCCCCTTCCTTTCGTTACTTCCCATTTTATAATCTCTAGCTGCTGCAGTTTTTTTACAATGGTCTTGGCATACCGTGTCGAGCATTGCCAAATTTGCGCAAGCTCCTCAACCGACGTCTCTTTTCGAACGTTTTCTTGGAAAAAATCAAATAAGCGTAATTGATAATGCATAGATAGGTACCTCCAAAAGGGGAACAACTTATTAGAAATCAAACACTTTTTGTTCCTTCTTTTACAATATACACTATTAATGGTAATACAAGTGAGTTTAAGCGTTGTTAAAATAGGATTGGGGGAAGTAAGAAATGACGTTATTTTTCTATGTTTTAGTAGGATATGGAGCATTATATGTGGTGATTTGGTTACATGAAGTAGGGCATGGGCTCGTTTATAGTAAATATAATTGCAAAGAAAACCCATTTAACGTTCACGTGCCTTTCTATTTATTTTTCTCTACGCCACAACCAATAAATATAGAATATGCTAAACATTTAACGAGTAAGCAGGACTTTCATGTTGGAATAGCAGGAATAATGGTGAATCTCCTTTTTGGGATTCCATTGGCTATATTTCTACTTATTATTGAAATTCAGCCATCCTTGTTTTTATTTTTTATTTATTCGTTTACTTTGTTTCACTTAGTGGAAGCTGCAACGTATTTGACGATTAGTAATCTATCTATTTCGAGCGACATGGTGGCGGTTCAGCGCTATAAACCGAAACTAAGAATTCCTTTATTTATTATTGGACTGGGAATTATAGTCTTAATTTTTATGATGGTTATAGAAAGTCCAGATAAATGGAGAATGGCTTATATCGTTTCAATTTTTATGGTGGTTTCAAGTATGGAATTAGGGAGATTTCTCTTTACGCGAAGAGTAAGAGTTCATAAGAATAGAATGACGGAAAATAACTAGCCAAATTACAGCAAATTGGGTGCTTAGATATTTCTAAGCATCCAACCATAAATTAAATTAATTAAGATTTAGTTTACTAAATAATGGTTTTAAAAGAATTTCAATTCCATAGAAAAAAAGTGCTGAAGAAGCTCCAAGAATTATTGATAACATAACCCCGCTACTCAAGATATTGGAGCTTGCTTGCATTATTACAATCAGCAAGTAAAAAAGGAATCCGATAATCCCTCCACCCATCACATAAGTAAATATCGTTTTAAATATACTTTTATTTTTCATCTCAACTACTATTGAAAATAATATTCCGACGGTTAGAAACATTGGGGCTATGAATATAAGATATAAAATAAAGTATTCCATAAATGTCATATAAGAAGTGTTAGGTCCCTGTTCTCCTTTTGGTGTGTATCCTATAGCACTTAATAATGAACACCAGATCAAAGTAGCAAAAATCGCTACAATAAATTTTTTCAGTATCATTTTCCTCATTTCAATCAACCACCTTTGGCTTACTTTATTCTACTTTACTAATTCTATAGCTTTTCAATAATACCCTCGAATTCGCCCTACATATTTAATTTAAAAACAAACATAGGGCTCCTAATCCAGCCCCAGTGCAAGGTGAACATCCTTACTCACCTGTTTGAATAGTATTACCATTTATCGGAATTTTTCTTTTCATTATAAGCATCCATACTGCGTCAATAGCAGATTCCGCGTATTTCCATTATTTGTTATAATGATTACACTAAAATCCAGAAAGAGGTGGTTCAGTAATCTATTTAATTTTTTCGCCATTTATAAATCTCAACCCAAAATCAGTAAGCTGCACATTCGTAAGGTCAACAGAATGAAAGATTTCATCATAATGGGGGTGTTCACCATAACGGGCTATCGTAACATCCGTTAAATAGCCTTTACCTTGAAGGGATTCGATTATTTCTCCCCACAAATCTAAATGTAAATTGTAATCTGTTTAGGAAGGGATAAACCCATTGTTGATTTTTGTTAAAACGTCACAATGATTTCGTCTTTCCACAAGTTGTTTTGAAATTTTTGGATATCCAATGAATGGAGTCCTCTAACAATGAAAATAGCCGTAATAACGGATATTCATGGCAATGCTGCTGCCTTAAAAGCAGTTCTCCATGATATTGATGATAGAAATGATATTAAGCATATATACTGCTTAGGAGATATGATTGGTATCGGGTATGAAACGAATGAAGTGCTAGAAATCTTATTTTCCCGTACGGATATTTCGATGATTACTGGCAATCATGATGAAGCCATTTTAGCCCTATTAAAATCAGATCAGCATCCCGCGAGCCATTCGCATGTGTTAGCACATCATAAATGGATTGCGGAGCAAATGGATGAGAAATTTATTGTGAAGCTAGAACAATTACCACGTTTTAACCACCTATCTTTTGAAGGACAATCGATGCTATTCATCCACTACCATATTGAACAGAATATAATAAATTCTCCCATATGTGAAGATCCATTTAGTAAAATTGTAGAACCAAGCGTAGAGAATATGGTGAAGCTATTTAAAAAGACGGATGCCAATTTAATTTGCTTCGGCCATCATCATCCCGTTCACCTTTTCGAAAATGAAAAGTCCATCTATTTAAATCCAGGCTCACTTGGGTGCAATTCAAAACCATTAGCCCCTTACGCAATCTTAGTTGTTACTAATGAAAGAATTGAAATTGAATTAAAAGAAGCTGTCTATAAAAACCAGGAATTTTTAAGCGGCTACGAGCTTTTACAAGTACCCGAAAGAGAAATTATTTTGAAAACTTTCCATGGAAATCAACATCTAGGATGAATTTTAATACCATTTCAACTAAGAAACGAAACTCTCTTCTCTCATAAAATCCCTCAATTTAAATGTGTTGCCCCAGAATTTATTTAAAAAGTCGCTTTCTGATTCAAGAAAAGCGACTTTTTGTTCGATTTTTTTACTTATTTCTTTCTGGTTTCAATTTCATTATTGCACCAAAATATTGTGAAGCAGTAGTAAAAGAAATAAATGCACATAATTCGCTTATTTCCTCTTCTGTGAAATACTCTCTCAAAACATTAAAACTTGACTCAGATATATCACTCTTTTGTTGTAAAAAGACTTCTGCAAATCCTACTGCAATAGATGTTTTTTCATCATACTTACCTGGCTCTGGTTTTCCTTTGGCCTTACAATACTCACATCCGTTACTTTGAGCTAGTGTTCTTCTTACTTGCTCCTTTAAATTCGATGTTAGTATTCCATCTATCTCTAACACATCACCTAGCTGCTTCCACACGTCCATTACGTCCTTATTATGCCCCAATAGTCTTTGAAAAGGTGTTTCCCCAAAATTAGATTCAACAATTCTTGCCATATAAATCCCTCCCTGTTATATTTAATGTGAATTAATTATATAAAATAAATCAACTAATTTGCATTAAATTAAGAACCTTTATTAAGTTAGTTCTTTAAGAAACTAACGTTGAAGGAAGGGAAACGTTAAAAATGAAAATAGATGAGATTGATAAAAAAATTATAGATGAACTACTCAATAACAGTCGTTTATCAATGAGCGAACTTGGCAGAAGAGTAAATCTGTCCTCACCATCAGTAACAGAGCGAGTAAGACAAATGGAATCATTTGGAATTATAAAGAAATACACTTTAGAAATTGATTATGAGAAACTAGATTTACCAATCCAGTGCATAATTGAAGTAACCATTAAAAATGGTAACTATGAGTCTTTTAAGAGATATGTAGAGAAACTTCCAAATGTAGAATTTTGTTATCGAATAGCAGGAAGTGCTTGTTATATGTTAAAAATGCATTTTGAAACGTTTACTAATGCGGAAAAATTTATTGATGAAGTAAACCCATTCGCACAAACTGTAACACATTTTATTTTTTCGCAAGTTCCAACAAATTTAAAACTTAATATGGAATAAAGAGTCTTAGTAAAGATAATTAAAACTACTCCAGTAATAAATTTTTCTGTTTCTTATTATAATGGGCAAGGTTGAAGTGATCTACCTTGCAGCTGGTTTTAGTGGCGAGGAACTAGTGGCCAAGTTTAAAGAAGTGAAGTAAATGAGAAACCGTATTTATAAAAAATACATTTGATTTCGGGCGAGCGAAAAAAGTATTACTTTCGCAACTAAATGATCCTAGCTTCAAACACCTTTTCATAGAAGGAAGTGAAACAAATGATTGATTATATGAAATTTGATGTGATGTGGATGGATGACGTCATTGCCACTGTCGATTTAAAGCCTGCAAATGGTGGTACTCCATACGTGATTAACTATATTGAGGATTTTAACAAACAGTTTTCACCGAATATGGAGGGTCATATCACGCTTGAGGAACTTGAAAAGTGGTTGAAGTGGCGTACCTTCCCACCAACACGTGCTAATGCTAAGGAATTACTTGAAAGCCTTGGTATGCAAAACTTTAACCGTTGGGGCATTGTACGGAAAACTCATGGTGTGATGGCAGATGATGAGATTTGGCTTCGTTTTAAAGGCGAAACGATTCTTCATAAAGACATATGTCTACGTAAAGAGCTCTATTATCCTGATTCCTCAGATGAAACGATTCAACCAAATCGCTAATCTGTGTACCACTGCTTTTTATTGCAGTGGTCTTTTTATTGATTAATCGATTATTTGAAATCGGTAGAAATAATCGATATATGAATTTCACAAGAAATCATGATAAATGTTACAATAACCAAAAAGGAGTGTCGTTTTTGAAAAAGATAATTGGACTAATTTCTATTCTATTTGCTGGTATCATGTTATCCGGATGTTCAGATATCATAGAGAATTCCTTAGATTCAAGTGATAAAGCTTATTATGAAGTTGCTTCTAAACAAGAAACCGGAAACGGAAGTATTGAATTATTAACACCAACGATCACAACTAAAGATAATCAATTAGAATTTATGACTGAGGGAATTGATGAAACTAAAGTGACCTTTATTTATGTCGCTAATCAAAAAGTATTTGAACAAAAAATAAAAAATAATGAATCCTACAAACTTAACATTATGGGTATCAAAGATGCTCATAGGACGGACTACGAGCCAAAAGTTCAACTTTGGCAAACTATAGATGATACTGAAAATGGAGATATAGTAACCTTTAAACAAGTTAGATACACCGTTGAGAGCCTTTGATAAATTTCTCAGGCTGCTGGAGATAACCTTGGACAACGCGTGGTTATCCAGTGAAGATCCCTACACGAAGACCCGTGAACAATCTCTTTCATAAAGAAAAACGTCCCCCACTTAGCAGGAATACTGCCGGATGGGGGACGTTTTTTTGACCACACTTTTACACAATTCATTTTTATTTTATCACTTCGATTTTGCCGTTATTTGATTCTAAATCAACTAGATTTTCTCCCTTTCCAATGACTGTATTTCTCTCATATTTATCAAGGATATTAATCTTCCCATTGTTGGAAGATACTCTAAAGGTTGTATTAGTCGGTTCCTTATCCGTTTTAATCGAAATTTTACCATTGGCGCTCTCTAATTGTATGTTCCGATCTAAGTCCTTTGTAGTGAGCGTTATTTTACCATTATTTGAGGAGCCCTTGAGATTTCCGTCCACATCATTAAGTTCCAACTTGCCATTTGCACTTTTTACGTCAACGTTTTCTGCTACAATCTTATTTAATTCAATACGACCATTATCCGTTTGCACTTTCAGATTCTTTATATTCAGCTCTGACATTTTCATTTTTCCATTATCATTCTCGACGACAAAGGAATCATACGTTTTTTGTGGGACATATACGTATAAATGAGATGATCGAATGTTAAATCCAATGGTGATAGTACTCTGTTCTTTTAATCTAATGGTAAGTTTATTTCCTTCCACTTCGGCAGTAAAATCCAACTTAGAAACATCCAAACCTTTTGTTACAAGCTCTACTTTAATCTCTGTATCCGAAGTAGGAAGAACTTCTACGGTTGCATTGTCCGTTTGAATATTGACCTCCTTCACCATTTCAGAACTCACCGTTTTCACTGTCGAGATTTCTTCTTTATTCGTTTGGGAAAAGAAACTGCCAATACCGCCAATTAGTACTAGAAGCAACGCAAGGATTGATAATTTTCTACCCATGCTTCAAACCACCCTTCACAAAAGTAATGTTAAATTTCAAGTAGCGAATAAATCCTTTATTTAAAGCTTTAGTGGCAACGAACATCCCCATCGCTATAAATATTCCTATCCCACAAAGTCCAAGTGAGAAGAATAAATCAAACATTTCGAATGCCCCCATATATAAATTAAATAGAATACCGAGTGGAGCAAGAATAAACCCTACAGACGTTAACCATCCAGCAATCACAACGCCCACCAGTGCACAAAAAGGACCAAGGACAATCAGGACATTGAAGAATCCCAACCCGATTACAGCCCAAACTGCACGTAAAATGTTTCCGGCAGAAGCTGTTTGTTCAAGCATATCAAGATGGTAAGAGGCCAGTAGCTCCTTTGCAATTTGTTTCGGTTGCCCAAGGGATTCTGAGATTTCCTGCTCCGTCTTTCCTTTATCTATTCCAATTGCGAAGTACTCTTCGTAATCTTGCAAGATATCTTGTCTTTCCTCATTAGTAAGCCTTTTTAGTGAAGCTTCCAACTGCTTTAAAAATTGTTCTTTATTCATTGGCGTACACCTTCCTCTATTAATTTATTGACTCCACTAGAAAATTCATTCCACTCTGTCAGTAATTCGTGAAGGTATTCTCGCCCTTTATCGGTCACCCTGTAATACTTACGCGGTGGACCTTCTGATGATTCTTGCAAATATGTCGTAAAGTACTCTTCCTTCGTCAATCTTCGTAACAGTGGATAAACCGACCCTTCCGAAATTTCAATCTGATCTGAAATCTTCTGTACTAGCTCGTAGCCATATCGGTCTTGCTTATCAAGCAACACAAGCACGCATAGCTCCAACACGCCTTTCTTAAATTGGACATTCAATGCAAATCAATCCTTTCTGGTACGCGGTACTGTTTATTGAACAGTACCTGACATCAAACAATACATCTTATTCAATAATTTACCACACACTACTGTTCATTGCAAGGTACTGAAATAAAAAAATATTGAATGGCCTAGTTATATACCTGGGCAGCCATTCAACACCTTTAAGATTGTTCGTATCCTATCTTGATTTAGGGAAATCTAGATTGCTGGAATGAGGACTTCCAAAGACTCCCCATTTCGTAATCCCTTGAAACGGTAAACGGGCTGATAATATGCTGGCCTACTTAGGGTTGTTAACTCTATAACTACAACAAACCATCCTAATAGAAGAAATATCGCGATATATTGATTAATGGCTAATTTTCCATTTCCACCTCTTTTTTTATAAAGGGCGTAAGATACACACGAAATTCCGATTATAACTAATGCCATAACTAGTGCAATCGGGAACAACAATTGCTTAATAATACCTGCAATATCCATAATAAAGTCCTCCGTTTGTTGCCGTACAATTATTTAATTTGAAACTATTAATCATACTTCTCTATTCAAGCTCCCTCTATAAATGTTGATATATCAATGGCTCACGCCATTTTTGAGTGTCAAAAAAATTTTTTCTAACACATACACCCATCATCATTTTCTATTTTTTCTTTTTATTTACAGAAGACGGGTACGCTTCGCTAAAGGAGAATACAATTTTTGTAAAAAATATCTCCTTTTCCTATGCACTATTTGATGCACATTGGATCTCTGCGAAAGCTTATGATGACGGACCCTCCCATTTCTCTAGGCGTCTAGCGCGTACATTCCTTCGTTCGGTCTATTCATAAGGCAGAGGCTGGCGATGCTCCTTAAGGGACTCATGGTCGTCTGGTGAAAATGGTGCCGGCTTCTCCGTGTCATCCTCTTGAGTAAAATCAGAATGAATACTAGGCTGCGCCTTGGAGGCAGTACAGATCTTTCATCATGGCGTCTTCATTAAACATCATTTTTTTGTGACATAAAGCATGTAAAATTTTTAATAACTTTCCGCACAGTACAACAATTGATTGCTTCTTACGAAGCGGATTGTGTGAACGGGTTGTATAATACTGATGGAGCGCTTTAAACGCTCGGTTATGGCGGATTAACGGCATCATGACACGAAATAGAACGGCTCGTAGCTTTCTTCTTCCTCGTTTGGAAATGCGTTTTTGTCCCTTTTGCTGGCCTGAAGAGTTTTCACGTAATGTGAGTCCCGCTAGTTTGATTAGTTGGCGTGGATGCTCATATTGCGTAAATGAACCAATTTCTGAAAGCAATTCAACAATTGTTGCGTCTCCGATTCCTGGTACGGAAGATAGGTACTCATAGTCCGTCATTTGTTTCGCTAACTCTTCTAATTGCACTGTTATTGCATCTAAATCCGTTTGAAGTAACTTACGTTGGCGCAGGAGTGTAGCGATTTCAAAACGTGCCATCTCCAGGCCCTCTGTTAAACCAATAGAATGTTCTGCAACAGCGACTAATTGTTTTGCTTTTGGTAGCTGTGGAGATTTCATGCCTTCCACTTGACGATAAAGAAACAATAATTCTTCTGGTGATTTCCCTTTAATATCCGAAGGAAATGGTGTCATTTCTAAAGCTGCGTATGCCATTTTGCCAAAGTCCTTAAATACTTGTGTGAACTCTGGGAAAAAGCGGTCAATCCAGCGAATGATTCGGTTATGAATGGCATTTAAGTCTTCTTGCATTTTAGAACGTAATGTAGCGCCATTTCGAAGTTCTGCTTCAATACCTTCTAGAATACGAGGATATAGAAATCTGCCATCACGCATTAATCGGGCAATGACAAGCGCATCTTTTTGGTCATTTTTCGTTTGCAGGTTATCGTCCAATTCCTTTGTTCGATTTACATGCATTGGATTGACCATTACAAACGGAATGCCGTGCTGTGTTAAAAATGCGGCAAGGTTCATCCAGTAATGACCTGTTGGCTCGAAACCAACAAGGATTTCAGATTTTTGATGTGCTTCACGTAACGCAAGTAAACGCTCGTAGAGCCATTCAAATCCATCGCGAGTTTGCATAAAAGGAAATGATTTTTGAAGCACCCGGCCACGTTCATCAACTGCGCAAGCGAAGTGTTTCTTCTTTGCGATGTCGATCCCGATAACTAAAGTATTTTCAGTGACTTGATTTATTTTTTCATTCGTATTAAAATTCATGGAATGGAGTCCTCTCTGTAGGTGATTGAGTCAATTTTGGTGTTGACACTCAAGCATCATACAAGAGGGCTTTTTTTATTTCAAGTCCCCGAAAATGTTCCTAACAGGAATGCTCCATATATGAAAAACGTACGTTTTAAAAGGGGGTACACTGATAGCGAATTAGTTTTTCTAAATAAAATTAGGGCAAGGGGTGATATATTAGGTGAAATACATTTTACGCACAGAAAATGTATCTATCTTTAATTCCCTCGCGGATAGGGGCGTTACCTTAGTTGTTCGGATCGCAGGCGGCGACTCCTGGGGGATAAGCGTGACGCCTGAGACGCACGTGCCAGGCCACGCCCCCGGAAAGCGTCCGCCGGAGAGGAGAACAACGGCTTTGAAGTAGACATAAAAAAATAAGACTCTAAATTCTACATAACGTAAAATTTAGAGTCTTTTCATTTTTGAGGAGGGTTTTGTCCCAGCCCCCTTTAAACTTTTTATTTCGTCAAACGCAATCTGGCACAACGTTTTTTCGTTTCTTTCACTAGTTCATCTAATTGTCGATAGCAGGCATATTGACCAGGCTTTGCTTTAATGAACTGAAATCGTTCCATTCCATTAATCGGCATTACCTCATATTGCTCAGATGCTAGCATCGCTTCACTCGTTGAAATCGAGCTCGTAACAATAAATTGCTCAAATAGCTCGATGCCCTGCTCCATCAATAGCTTTGCAGAGCCGTCACGACTTTCGTGCGCTGCAAAAATCGCCTCATTCAAAATTTCCCATTGTGCTACCCAAGCATCAACAAGCTCCTTTGAAATTTGCGCTTTATTTACTTCAATCAATTTTGACAAGCCCCTTTTTCAATCGTTTTTGTCCCTCACGGCAATCGTCAAGTAGCGGACATGCATGGCAGCCCGGATTTTGCGCTTTACAGTGATAGCGTCCAAAGAAAATGATTTGATGATGTGCCTTTGACCACTTTTCAATCGGCGTTTTCTTCATAATCGTTTCCTCAACCTCTAGCACTGAATCTTTCCAGCGACAGAGGCCCAAACGCTTCGAAACACGATCTACATGCGTATCAACTGCCATCGCAGGAATATCAAAAGCAACAGATAGCACAACATTCGCCGTTTTACGTCCAACTCCCGGTAACGTCACTAAATCCTCACGATTCGCAGGGATTTCACCACCGTATTCCGTTAATAAGCGCATACATAGTAATTGAATATTTTTCGCTTTGTTACGATAAAGTCCAATTGATCGAATATCATTTTGTAATTCTTCAAGTGGTACAGCTAAATAATCGTCTGGCGTTTTATACTTTTGGAACAATGTTTTCGTCACTTTATTTACAAGTACATCCGTACATTGTGCAGAAAGTAACGTCGCAATTGTTAGCTCGAATGGATTTTCATGCACAAGCTCACAATGTGCGTCTGGAAACATCTGGTCCATTTCCTCTAAAAAACGCTCCCATTGTTTTTTTGTTAACATCGAATTCTCCTATTCTCTTTCATCTAGCCAATTATAAAAGCCCGTATTTGACTTAGATGTTTGATCAGCTGCAGGTTTTTGCTGTTGTGGCGCAATTGTTTTTTGACGGAATTGATCCGTATGCTGCTGTACTTGTGCAATTGACGTAATTTTCTTCTTCTTCCACTCAAACAAAATACGATCAATATAGCGTAAAGAGGTTTTATTCGCAAGTACCGCCTCTTTTATCGCTTCTTTAATAATTTCAGGTGAATGATGATCCTGATCTAGCCACATGCTTACCGTTTCAATTTCCATAGGCGAAAGCAGTCTTCCTAGCTCTTGCTCAAGCAATGTAAAGATTGCGCTACCATCTAATTTCGTCACATGCTCAGATTGAACGGTTGCTTTCTGCTCTAATTTATCTAAAATTCGTTCCCAAAGTGGATAAAGCGAAAACTTTTCATAGAGCATTCCGCTTTCATTTGTGTCCTGCTTCATCTCAAGCAAGCCCTTTTGCATTAAACGTTGATATAACGCTGATACTTGATTTTGAGTATGACCTGTACGTTGCTCGACAAGCGTTGGTGTCGGGAATTCATTACCCTCTGCTTGGAACGCTAAAAGATGCAGTACAAGCAGCGCCTCTTCATCCTGAAGCCCTAGCTCTTTATACGTTTGAAAAAATAAATTTGGAATCGTTACGGTTTCTTGTTCCGTCCAAATACGGATTCGGTTAAAGCTCATTTTTAGTTGAATCCCCCTCTGATAGGTAATGAAAGGGATGCGACGAATGAAATCGCGCACCCCTGTTGATTGTTATATTTTTATGATCTAGCTCCTGCGGGCACTCCCTCGGGGTCGCTTCACGAATTTCCTTCGTGTGCAAGCACACTTCGGAAATTCGCTCCAGCGCCTGTCGGTCGTGAGCTTGCCCGCATACGCTTTTCTTCTATCTAGCTCCTGCGGCCACTCCCTCGGGGTCACTTCACGAATTTCCTTCGTGTGCAAGCACACTGCGGAGATTCGCTCCAGTGCCTGTCGGTCGTGAGCTTAGCCGCATACGCTTTTATAACTAAGGGTATAGGCGGTTTAGTAAGCGTGGGAATGGGATTGCTTCGCGGATATGCTCTGCACCTGAAATCCATGCTACTGTACGCTCTAAGCCAAGACCGAAGCCTGAGTGAGGTACTGAACCTTGTTTACGTAATTCTAAATACCAAGCATAAGCGTCCATTGATAGGCCGTGTTCTTCTAGACGAGATTTTAATAAATCATAATCGTGAATACGCTCAGAACCACCAATAATTTCGCCGTAACCTTCTGGTGCAATTAAGTCAGCACATAGTACTACATCATCGCGGTCTGGGTGTGGCTGCATGTAGAAAGGTTTAATGCCTGTTGGGTAACAAGTAATGAATACTGGCATATCATAATGGTTTGCAATTGCTGTTTCGTGCGGTGCACCAAAGTCATCGCCCCACTGAATATCGTCAAAACCTTGTTCGTGTAGGAATTTGATTGCATCGTCATAAGAAATACGTGGGAATGAACCTTTAATATTTTCTAATTTAGATGTATCGCGACCTAAACGCTCTAAGTCTAATTTACAATTTTTTAGCACAGATTGAACGATATGTGTAACATATTGTTCTTGTACTTGTAAGCTTTCTTCATGTTCAACAAACGCCATTTCAGGTTCAATCATCCAGAACTCGATTAAGTGGCGACGTGTTTTAGATTTCTCCGCACGGAAAGTTGGACCGAATGAGAATACGCGTCCTTGTGCCATTGCAGCAGCTTCCATGTATAGCTGACCTGATTGAGAAAGGAACGCATCTTCATCAAAGTATTTCGTTGCAAATAGCTCTGAAGTACCTTCTGGTGCAGAACCAGTTAAAATTGGTGGATCCATTTTAGTGAAGCCATTTTCATTAAAGAACTCGTAAGTTGCACGGATGATTTCATTACGTACTTTCATTACCGCGTGTTGTTTACGAGAACGTAACCAAAGATGACGGTTGTCCATTAAGAACTCTATACCATGCTCTTTTGGTGTAATTGGGTAATCTGTAGCAGCATGAATTACTTCAATGCCCGTTACGTTTAACTCAACACCAAATGAATTACGCTCATCTACTTTAACTTCACCGATGATGTACATTGACGTTTCTTGCGTCATACCTTTAGCTACTGCAAATAATTCTTCGCCTACTTCTTCTTTTACTACGATTCCTTGCACGAAGCCAGAACCGTCACGTAATTGTAAGAATGCCATTTTACCACTTGCTCGCTTATTTGCTAACCATGCACCTATTTTGACTGTTTCGCCAATGTGTTGTGGCATGTCTTTAATCATAATTTTTTTCATGTTATCCTCCATAAGTTAAACGTTCAGTATATCCTTGCCATTTTGATTGCACGAATGCATCCATACGACGTACTGCTTCTTCTAATTGTTGTAACGATGTTGCATATGACAAACGAATTGTTGTAGGGGCACCGAAACCTGATCCAGGTATAACGGCAACATTTGCTTCAGTTAATAACGCACTTGCAAAATCATCTACACTGTCATAGCCACATTTTTCTGATGCCTCAGAAACATCTGGTAGTAAGTAAAATGCACCTTGTGGCTTTAACACTTTAAAGCCAGGAATTGCTGCTAATTTTGGATAAATAACTTGTAAGCGTGATTCAAACGCTGTGCGCATTTCTTCCACTGCAGTTTGCGGCCCATTATAAGCCTCAACTGCTGCATATTGCGCTGTTGTTGTAGCGTTTGAAGTAGAGTGAGACGCTAAGTCAGTCATCGCCTTAATTATGTCCATATCACCTGCGGCATAGCCAATTCGCCAGCCAGTCATTGAATGTGATTTTGCTACACCATTAATAACGATCGTACGCGCCTTGATATCATCAGAAAGTTGTGCAATTGAAAAATGCTTTATACCATTGTATACAAGCTTTTCATAAATTTCATCCGAAACGATTAAAATATCTTTTTCAGCTGCAACTTTTGCCAATTCAGCTAGCTCTTCTTTTGAATAAATCATACCAGAAGGGTTCGATGGCGAATTAATAATTACTGCTTTTGTCTTCTCTGTGATTGAATCACGTAGCTGATCTGCTGTAATTTTATAATTTTGCGCTGCATTTCCTTCTACGTATACAGGAACACCGCCTGCTAACTTCACTTGTTCTGGATAAGATACCCAATAGGGAATCGGAATAATTACTTCATCCCCATCGTTTAAAATCACTTGGAATAGCGTATATAAAACATGCTTTGCACCAACACCAACCATCACTTCATTTGGCTTATATGTAAGCTGATTATCTCGCTGTAATTTATTAATAATGGCTTTTTTAAGAACTGGCAACCCACCTGATGGCGTATATTTCGTAAAACCCTTGTTCATCGAATCTATTGCTGCATCTAATATATTTTGTGGTGTGTTAAAATCCGGTTCTCCCGCACCAAGGCCAATAACATCTATCCCTTGATCCTTTAGCTCTTTTGCTTTTGCAGTAATCGCTAATGTTGATGAAGGCGTTAATGTTTTTACACGATCCGCCAATAATTGCTTCATTCCTAAATCGTCTCCTCTACAAGTTCAAAATACGTTTCCACCATTGCCCATCCTCAAATAAGATATAGACATAGTTTAGTTTGTCCGATTCGTTTTTATACGTAATTTCCCATACTGCACCCGCTTCCTCATACCCTAATTTCGTATGAAGAATTTCTTTCACCTTGACCTGGCTATATAAATCGCCTAGAGCCTCCGCTTCAGTAATACCATCCATTAGAAAAACCTCTTGAATTGCATTTACTTCTAACGAGATTGGCACAAATACAGCTTTTTCTTTTCCGTATTCATCAAGGCCGAATACCGTGACATAGGGTTTATTCCCATTATAGGTATAAGAATCCGTCACGACCGCTAGCGCTTTCGATTGCAGCGTTAACTCCTCAGCTTGCCCTCGGATATCATAAAAAGGTTTGCTAGATTTCCAAAGCATAAAAACGCCCAACACAAGCGAAACAGCTAAAATAAATACCGCACTAAAAATAAGCCACTTTTTCATGGATTCACCTTATTCCGTACGGCTTGCATACCGCGAAGCGTATGCTGCCTTTTTTTTAGAGTTGAAGTCATCTTGCATACCTGCTTTCCATACTTATCGTTTTTTATTATACCAATGTTCGAGCTGTGTGACCATATGCTCTAATGGTAGTTTTTGTACTGAAATTGCAGGTAATGCGTCAATAAATTGTTGCCCATACGATTTCGTCTCAATTCGGCGATCCAAAATAATAAATACGCCACTGTCTTGATTCGAACGAATTAATCGTCCAAACCCTTGTTTCAAACGTAAAATTGCTTCGGGTAATGCTAATTTTTGAAATGGATTTAAACCTGCATTCGTCAGCAATTGTGCACGCGTCATAAACGTCGGCTCGTCCGGTGAAGAAAATGGTAATCGAACAACGATAACTGCAGATAACCCATCACCTGGAACATCCACACCTTCCCAAAAGCTATTCGTGCCGAACAAAACGGAATGGCTAAACTTTTGGAAGGATTTTAATAATTTCATTCGACTACCTGACGTCACGCCTTGTGCAAATAATAAATAATCACTTAGCAATTCACTTTCTTGAATAAGATCCACGGTTTTCTTCAGCATATCTTGCGATGTAAATAACACAAAGCAACGTCCCTGCGTGGTTTTTACCGTTCTAATAATCGCATGAGCGACTGCCTCAATATAGTTCATCTGCGAAACGGATTGAATGTCCGGCATATCCGTGACCACAAAAACCTCTGCACCCGAATAATAATGCTGTGGCGCTTGTAATTCATGAATATGAACCGAACGATTGATTCCTAACTGATCGCTAATAAAATGCCTATTTCCAGGAACAGTTAACGTTCCAGACGTCCAAATAATCGCAGCCTTTTCTGCAAACGGACGAATCGTTTCCTGAATCGTTTGCGTCACTTGAGTCGGCTTTTTATAAATTTGAATACTGCCTGGTACACTACGTCGATCGACCTCAAGCCAACTTGAAACTGCTGCATTTTTCAGTAAAAATACATCGTCCCATTCCGCAATTTTCAGCTTGAATTCACGAATGAAATAAAGCCATTCATTGTAAATTGCCAAATGCTCGGATACCAGCTGCTCAACGCTTTGCTTAAAACCAGATGCAATTTCTTCGGCAAGATTAATCCACACTTGTAATACATTTGAAAGGTACACAAATTTTATCGGTTGTAATTGGAGGTCCTCCATAATTACTGAAATTTTCGTGGAGTATTTATTTGTATTGGCTAATTTTTGTTCAATTGATACTAGGATTTCTGCAATTGCATCGTCAAACACACGTTGTAGCTCAATAAACTGGCGCTCGCTTTTTCGGATTAACGCACTAGACACGAGATGCTTCTTTAAGCCTACCTTTTGAATACGGTTAAATAATTGTCCATCATCGAATGTTCCAATTTTACCGAATAAGTACTTCCAGCTCGTATAGCTAAATACTCTTTCATTTTTTGAAATTGCTGTTTGCACAACCTGATGGGCCTCATCAAAAATCCAACCTCCGACATTCTGGAAGATTGGCTGAATACGTGTCGCATCTGCAAAAACCATCGCATGATTCGTCACAATTATTTGCGCCTTTTTCGCTTGATTAACCGCCAATTGATAAAAGTCTATTTCTGCTATTGCCGGACCACTATCTGCCGTTTTCCTAATTTTATCGAGAAATAGCTGTCCTCCACCAGAAACATTTAATTCGCTCAGATCACCTGATTTTGTCTTCGCTAGCCAAATTAGCACCTGTAACGTAGCAAGTGTTTCATCATAGGAATCATCTAGCGTCATTAAATATTGAGAAAATCGCTCCACATCTATATAATTCCGCATCCCTTTAACGAGCGCAATATTCACCTTTTCAGTAGTAATTGCTTCAAGCTTGCCAATTTCCTCATAGAGTAACTGATCCATCAAGCTAGACGTATACGTGCTAATAACAACTTGCTTACCCGTTTCCTTTGCATAAAAATAGGCCGGTATTAAATAGCCAATTGTCTTCCCAATCCCCGTCGATGCTTCAATGACTGTTTCCTGCTTATTTTGCAATCCTTCCCACACAAAATCCATCATCTCGAATTGCTGTGGTCTTTCCTCATAATGAGGCATTGCACGCTGCATTAATTCAATTTTACGTTGACGCTCGCTAGGGTAAATTGATTCTATATGTGCGGTATCTACTTGATCCGGTTTCAATAAGGCAATCTTTTTATAAAACTGCCATTGACCAATTTTTTCAGAATTGCGACGTTTTTCATAGAGCGCATCAAAAAAAAGCTGTGCTAAATTTGATTTCAAGCGAAATGATCGCTTATGTAACAATTCAAGTGTCACAAGTGGTAGTTTAATTAATTCTTCCCAGCAAAATTTTAGCAATAAAGCAGTCGCATATGCATCGTCATCCGCCCGATGAGCTTGCTTCAACTCAATGCCAAAATCCGCCGCTAAGTCCCCTAATTTATAGCTAAGTGATTGGGGGAATAAAATTTTCGCCAGCTCTACTGTATCCATTTTCTTACCATGCCATTTCGGCAATCCTACGCGGCGGAATTCTGCTTGTAAAAAAGGCAAATCAAAATCGGCATTATGCGCGACGAATATACAATCCGAAAGTAATTCGTATATATAATCTGCATATGCCTCAAAAGGAGGTGCATCCTTTACATCTTCATCTGTAATATTCGTTAAATCCTGTATAAAAGCAGGAATTGCTTTGCCAGGATGGATAAATTTCGTATATGTTTTTTGAATTTGCCAATCTTGCATAATGACAATCGCAATTTGAATTATTCGATCGCCAGCTATATGAGAATGCCCTGTCGTTTCAATGTCGACAATTGCATATTTATGACTTTCCATTTCTATCTCAACTCGCAGTTCATATAGTATATGCGAATTTTATCACACTACTTACGCATGGTCATGCAAAAGCTGTGATTCCATTGCATTTCTGCTTGATTACATCGCTGAAGGCGTAAATTGTACCGTATAGCCATTGCCAAGTGCCATTTGTAGTTTTTTTGCTAATAGTTCACCCTGCTTATTATGCTCGGCTTCCAACTGTTCGCCACCTTCAACAAATACACCATCTTCTAAATCTACCCATTGCCCGTAAGCATTACCCCAATCGAGTAAGGTCTCCTGCATCTCTTCACTCACTGGTAATTCATCAAGTTCAATGTTGTATTGGCACACTGCACACCATACTGGATCTGCACCGTACTCCCCTTCAAGCAGTAGCATTCTAGATAACTCTTTACATCCACATTCCATAAAAAAACACGTCCTTTCATACATATGCCCATTATATAAGAAGATAGCCAAATATGCTTTAATTATAGCGTGGTTTATTAATATGATTTTCACTGTCTAATATAGTGCCACCTTGTTTAGATTCGGGATAAACAAAAAAAGGCAAGCAAACGAATAAATCGCTTACTCCCCTTTTATAAAACGAGCATTGCAAAATTGAACACTCAGCTATGTATTTGATGAAAATAAAAAAAGAGCAGGGGCTCATCTCCCTGCTCACGCAATTCATACCCAGCAAATCCGTGCTGTTAGCGGTACGAATTGTTGCAAAGTCGAAACTTTGCGATAGGTTTTGGCACCTAAATTCTATTATACGTGTTTCAACTACGTATTTCAACCCTTTTTTACTGATGAATCGCTTTACCAAATACTGCACTTGCTGCGTCACCAATATGCTCACTCACCGTTGGATGTGGAAAAATCATACGTGCAAGTTCTTTTACAGAACCACCTGAAATTTTTGCAGCAAGCATTGCATTGATCATTTCTGTTGCACCATCACCTACAACACATGCCCCGTAAATATCCCCTTCAGGACTTGCCACAAACTTCATAAAACCTGAAGTATTACCCTCTAGTAATGCTTTTGGATTCGTCGGCAAGTACATTTTTGTGACGATTGAATCTAACGGCGCTTCATGCTCTAGCATCCCAAATGTCGCAATTTCTGGATGCGTATACACACAACGCGGCACCTCCTGCTGATTAATCACTTTCGGATGTTTTCCAAGAATTGAGTCCACCGCATGCGTCCCTTCTGCACTTGCAGTATGCGCAAGCTGGAACCCGCCCACTAAATCGCCAATCGCATAAACGCCTGACATGCTTGTTTCATAATGATTATTCACTTTTATTAAATTACCATCCAGCGCTAAACCTAGATCAACGGCAATTTTCGTGTTTGGACGACGACCTGTTGCGAATAATAAATTTTCAAACGGGAACTCCCCGATTGACGTCTGAATTTTATCTTTCTTAATTTCTTCAAATTTAAAATCGAGCACAAGCTCAATGCCTAACTGCTTCATCTTTTCCTTTATAATTGGGCGTGCATCGGGTTCTTCTGTTTGTAAAATATCTTGACTATGATTTAGAACGGTTACCTTTGTCCCCATTGGCGCTAAAGCAAAGGCCATCTCGATTGCAATTACCCCACCACCTACGATCGTTAGCTGCGCTGGTAGCTCCTGTATATCGAAAAATGTATCTGTTGTGTAATAGCTCGCTTGCTCCAATCCTTCAAATGGTGGCACAAACGGACGACTGCCTGTTGCTAAAATGATATTCGTGGCAGAAAACTGTTCCTCCCCAACCGTTATCACTTTATCTGTAGATACACTACCTTCCCCACGGAACATTTTAATTTGTGCATTCGCAATAAAACTTTCAATATTTAATAATAATTGCTCGATCACTGCATCTTTACGCTTCATTAACTTCGGGAAATCAATATTAATCGTCGGCACCGTAATACCCCAATCCGTTCCACGACGAATTTCTTGAACCAGCTTGCTATGCTCAAGCATAATTTTTGAAGGGATACAGCCAACGTTATAACACGCGCCGCCAACCTTTTCCTTTTCCACAAGTGCCACCTTTAATCCACTTTTTGCCGCATGGATTGCGGCTACATAGCCACCTGGGCCAGCTCCGATAATAGCCAAATCGAATTGTCTCATTTTTCAGTCACCTCATTCCTACCATAACAAATGGATTATTCCATTGCAATATCACACCATAATTTCGTTTCGAAAAACGATACTTATTTATCGACAAACAATAAATTAAATTATAAAATGTAAAAAAAAGGAGGTATTTTACGTGGACAGACTGAAAATCACACTTCTTAAAAGCGCGTTAATGGGTATTGTACTCGTTACCTTATTACTATGTATTTTATGGCTACCCTATATGGCGAATGAATCTGTACGTATGTTTCCTGAAGTTGCATTTTTAAAATATCCAATGCTATTCGGTATTTACGCAACAGCAATTCCATTCATCTATGCACTTTACGAGGCAGTTAGGCTATTGAATTTCATTTCAAGAGATAGTGCATTTACAGAAGAAGCTCTATATTCTTTAAAATATATAAAATATTGCGCATACACGATTATCCTGTTATACGTAGCAGGCCTTGTTATGTTAGACTACTTTAACGCGCTAGGTCCTGGCATGGCATTACTAGGACTTGTCATTATATTTGCCTCGTTTGTCATTACTCTTTTTGAAATGGTATTACAGCAACTTTTTCGCCACTCGATTTCATTAAAACAGGAAAATGAGCTTACGATATGAGGTGTACACGATGACAATTGGCGTAAATATTGATGTTATGTTAGCAAAAAGAAAAATGTCTGTAACCGAGCTTTCAGATAAAGTGGGCATTACGATGGCTAATCTCTCTATTTTAAAAAACAGCAAAGCCAAAGCCATTCGGTTTTCTACGCTCGAAGCAATTTGTAAAGCACTTGAATGCCAGCCTGGCGATATATTGGTGTATGTAGAAGATTAAAATAGGGCGACGCAGAAGATAATACCCTCTGTGTCGTCCTTTAATTATTTTCTCCTTTAGTCACAAAATGATGATTTACTTCATTAGAAGACACAAAAACCTTCACCTGCTCATTATCCACTAAACCCGTAAATATATAATATACCGGCGTTAACATTAATTGTTCATCATTAAGATTCTCTAGTTCACTTTCTGTTAGAAGCCTAAGTTCACTCGTTTCTATATTCACAACACCATAAATATTCCTCGCTACTTCCTGCGCCTGCTCAATTTCAACTGTTGGACCTGGAGAATCCTCTTCCCTCAAGTCATTTTGCGAACAACCACTAAGGATGTAAAAAATTATTAATGGAAATAAAATTTTCATTTTCACTTCATTTATCCCTTCCCTCTTTCAAATTGTCACAGCCTTACAATCTCGTTCCATGTATTAAAGGTGAATAAGCGCACATTTAATCAAGACGTATCATACGAATTATCCATAATATGCCTTCTATTCTTCTAATAATGGTTAGTTAAACGTTAGAGTATTCTTTGTATAAAAATCATCAGATTTATAACTTTGGGTAATTAGGTAGAACAAATCTACATCAATTTCATCAGACCATATATCAACACCAATATATGGCGACTCAAAATAATCGATTTCAATATCATATTCAATTATTTTAAATTTTCTTTCTTTACCTTTTTTTTTCAATGTGATAGTTAAGTCTTTTTGAATATCAAATTCATTTCCCTTAAAATATATTTTAGGACCATATTTCGTTGGATATAGAGCAAAAAAATTATTGCTGTCTTTAAAATAAATACCTGTATAGCCAGGTGATCCTTTTTCTCCCATAAATTTTGTTATACCAGTTTCCTTATCGAGCACGCAATATTCTTTAATTTCAATATTTTTCATTTCTAATAAATCACTCAACTTTTCACTACCTCCTTAGCCATTCTTCAAACCCAGATAATAATTTATTAATATCATCATTTGGTCTTGATGTAGATGCAATAATTTGCTCATACGTTTTTCCGTTTTCGAGCAAGTCTTCATATTTCGGTCCTAAAGGATCTTTATATCTACCCTGATTGAGTTCATAAATATAATCTCTTAGAGGCTGTGGAGTAGCATCTTTATATTTCACACCCAAGTCACGCCTTACTTGGTGTAACGTTCTAGAAACTTCCTCTATGGATTTACCTTGTTTCAATAATTCCTCTCCCATTTTCGCTAAATCTGCGACTTCATTTTCGTATGCTTGTCGCAATGAATGATTTTTGAAACCATAACTTTGCAACTCATCTACAATATTCTTTATTTCGGCATCCGAGTATTTCCCACCTGTATCTCCCGTGCCCTTAGTCCGTTCTCCTCCACCATCATTTTTCCCAACTATCTTATCAAAGCTGTCTTTCGCTGCGTCAATACCTTCGCGGACAGTCATGTTCATTGTTGGGCCTAGTGGAATCGGTCCTATATTTGGAAGCTGGGCATTAAGAATTTGTTCCTTCTTTCTCTGCATCCAGTCCTGCGTTTTGCCAATTGGTGCTTTCACGACATCTGCATACAACTTAGTGGAAGCTGCTTTCATGTTGGTGGGATTAAGGGTTCGATTTTTCAATCTATTGCAATATTGTATGTTGCCAAGAAGAGATTACTATGACTTAGAAGGAAGAACAACGGATTTAATGAACTGGGATTTTTAGGCTACTTAGGGAAACTTGTATGCTATAAAATTCGCGAGTGATGGAAAATCAGCTTTATTACCTCTATTTTGAATACCGATTGAATTCTCTCATTCGTCCTGATCCTTTCAAGGATAATCCCTTATTAAGTCTGCCCATACCATAACTCATCAGAAATAATGTCTGCATCAGAAACTGTATTTTCGCTAATTTTTATATCCCATTCTTTAATAAACTTAGAAATATAGCTTGCCAGAGTTAAGGAATCCTTTGAATCAATTATAAAAACACGCTGATTATTCCAATGTCTAGTGACTGAGACGTCTAACGATAACTCTTCCTTTGTATAGTCTATGAACTCAAACATAATCAATTTAAAAGAAATATTATATCCTTCCAATATAACAGCTACTGTTGACTTTTCACCTTCCTTTTTCACTCTAATTTTCAAACTATCTTCCTTTAACCATTTTGTATTATTTTGTTCTTTTTCCACAACCATAGTATGCCTCCATTAATTTTCTATTCTCAGAATTACATTCATGCCTTGATTTACTTTCACACTTGAATAAATAATATCATCATAAGATCCATATTTTTCATATAATTGCTCTACCGTTGGACCTTCTCTACGTCCGTACTCCTTAATATTTCTTTCATATAATTTTTCGAGATTATCATAATCCCCTCTTTCAATATAAGAGTTAATTCTATCTACATATCTTTGTTCAACTTTGATTTCAGCTATCTCTTTCATGCTCTTTCCTTTATTTAGATATGTTTCCACTTGAGCATTCAATTTTGACTTTTTATTTTCCATTTGTTCCAGATATTCAAGCCTTGCGGCTCTTGCCTTTGCAACTTCTTTTGCATTGCTCCAGTCAATATCAAGACTTATATCCATAAACTGCATCTGGATCTGTAACAACATCTTTGGCAATCTTAGGGTCATCCAAAGGATTAATTTTACCCGTACCGTTAGATATTACATTATCACTAACAGCCTTGGTTGTCTTACCTGAATCGGCGATATTTCCAGTTAATACCACACTTTTATTCACATATTTTCCAGCAGTTGCTGCACTTCCTACTACGGGATGTAAACGCTAGAATAGAATGAACAGGAATTGCTCGATTCCACTGAACACTTTTCGCCAAAAATAGATGGTTCCAGTACACTAGATTTATTCTAGTAATTGGAGGCTGTACTAATGGAGGAGAAGCTAGTGTTACATATTG
>JAZLIT010000004.1:0-6508 GCA_045617525.1 Solibacillus sp.
GGACCGGTGTTTTGCCTCCAGCTTCCTTCAGATTCCGCGTCACCACGGACACCCTTGCTCTTGGCTAACCCCTACTTCTGCCTTCGGGGTTCGGGACTTGCACCCTATAGTTCATGCGCATGCCGGGCGCACATAAAAAAACTAGTTACACAATTGTGTAACTAGTTTTTGAATAATTATTTATTGTCGTTGATGAAGTCAATTAAAGCTTCTTTAGGCATGAAGCCCGCTGTTTTCGCTTTTAATTCACCGTCTACGAATAACAATAATGATGGGATAGACATAACTTGGAAATCAGCTGCTGTTCCTTGGTTGTTATCTACATCAACCTTAACGATTTTAACATCGCCACCGATTTCTGCATCTAATTCTTCAAGAACTGGAGCGATCATTTTACATGGACCACACCATGCTGCCCAGAAGTCTACTAAAACTACGCCTGAAGCGATTTCATTTGTGAAAGTTTGATCTGTACCGTGTACAATTGCCATATTAAATAGCCTCCTTGATTAACATATGAATGTAGTATAGCACGATAAAAATATGAACGGTAACATTTCGTACTAAAATTATTGGTTTTTTTCTTAAATTTCCCTTTTAATAGTACGAATGCTTTATTCCCCTCATTTTATATTTCTTCACCAATCCCCAAAGAACTATTCCTTTATATGTATTTCTACATTACCTATATTTATTGAATTCGACCCTTTTCCCAAGCAAGATTAAAATGTTCACAAATTCGCCACTTATGCCGGACTTTTTAAGTGTGTATTATAAAAGCCTACGCAAAAAAGAAATGGAGTGTTTTAATTGCCAAGTAATAAAAAAGAAGGCATTATTTTTGGTATTTTCATGGTCATCGGTATGATGTCAATCATGTTAGCTTATAATGTATTAGTCTTAGGAACGATCGATGTGACAATAGGACAATTCATCCTAATGTATATCGGAACGTTTATTTTTGTGTTTATTATTGAAAGTCTCGTTACAGCACCTGCGACAAAAATCGCACTATCATTACCATATGATAGATCAAATAAAGTAAAAGTAATTATTGCGATTGCCACTGTTATGGTACCTACAATGGTATTAATTATGTCAGCTTATGGGGTAACAATAATGCATTTTACAACTGGTATTGAGGGACCTATTTGGAAAGCTTATTTAACAGTCGTTGGATTAAACTTCATCGTAGCTTATCCATCTCAATTACTAATTGTAGGGCCAATTTCTCGTCGCTTGCTACAAAAGTATGTACAAAAAAACCCTCAACCATTAAATACGCCAGCCAAATAATTGCACTAAAGAAAAAACACGACCGAACAGGCATACGCCAGTTTGATCGTGTTTTTTGTGTAAATTGATTAAGCGTTAACTTTTAACGCTTTAAATTCTTCGATTAACATCGGAATTACTTCGAATAGATCGCCAACGATACCATAGTCTGCCACCTTAAAGATGTTAGCCTCTGGATCCTTATTGATCGCTACGATTACTTTAGAGTTTGACATACCCGCTAAATGTTGGATTGCGCCAGAAATACCAGCTGCAATGTAAAGGTCCGGCGTAATTACTTTTCCTGTTTGACCAATTTGTAGTGAGTAATCACAGTATTCCGCATCACATGCACCACGAGACGCACCAACTGCTCCGCCTAGTAATGTTGCTAGCTCTTGTAATGGCTCAAAACCTTCTTCAGATTTCACACCACGACCACCTGCTACTACTACTTTTGCTTCAGAAAGGTCTACACCTTCAGTTGATTTACGAACTACTTCTTTAATAATCGTACGTAAATTTGTGATTTCTACAGTTAAAGATGAAACATCACCCGAGCGACCAGCATCTTTCACTAAAGGTGCAATATTGTTCGGACGGATTGTTGCAAATACAACACCATCTTTAACTTTAACTTTTTCAAACGCTTTACCAGAGTAGATTGGGCGGATGAAAAGTGCAGAATCTCCCTCGCCTTCAATTTCAGTTACATCTGAAATTAAGCCAGCTTTTAGGCGTGATGCGATTTTAGGTGATAAATCTTTCCCTAAAGAAGTATGACCTAATACGATTGCCCCTGCATTTTCTTGCTCTTGAACTGCTAAAAATGCTTGGCTGAAACCGTCTGAAGTATAATTTTTTAAGTGTGGGTGTTCAACAGTAATAACGCGGTCTGCGCCGTATGCAATGAGCTCAGTAGCTACGCCAGCTACGTTATCTCCGATTAATACCCCAACTACTTCGCCACCACTAGCAATTTTTTTACCTGCTGCGATTGCTTCAAATGACACGTTACGTAGGTTACCTTCACGAACCTCACCTAATACTAAAACTTTCTTTGACATGAATATCCCTCCATTACCATCTTCGTATGTTTTAGATTACTTTTGCTTCTTTATGAAGTAGGTTCAATAATTCTGTAACTTGCGCAGAAAGATCCCCCTCTAAAATACGTCCTGCCGCTTTTTGTGGTGGTAAATAAATTTCTACCGTTTCCACTTTCAGTTCAACGTCATCCTCATCGATATTTAAATCATCCAGTTCAAGCTCTTCAAGCGGTTTTTTCTTCGCTTTCATGATTCCCGGAAGTGATGGATAGCGAGGCTCGTTTAAACCTTGCTGTGCAGTTACTAGAAGTGGTAAAGAAGTTTCAAGCACTTCCGAATCCCCTTCGATGTCACGTACGATTTTTACTGTTTTGCCATCAATTTCAAGGCTTGTAATTGTCGTTACGTAGTTAATACCAAGTAAATCTGCTAAACGTGGACCAACCTGACCAGAACCGCCATCGATTGCTACGTTACCAGCTAAAATTAAATCTGCTTCTTTATCTTTTAGGTACTCTGCTAAAATATATGCCGATGAATATTGGTCGAGTTCTTCTAAATCATCTTCTGTATTAATTAGAACCGCTTCATCTGCGCCCATTGCTAATGCAGTACGTAGTTGCTTCTCAGCATCTTCGCCACCGATTGTGATAACAGTTACTTTACCACCTAAAGCATCACGTTTTTGAATCGCTTCTTCGATTGCGTACTCATCGTAAGGATTGATGATGAATTCCGCACCGTCTTCTTGAATTTTACCGCCAGTTACAACGATTTTTTCTTCTGTGTCAAACGTACGTTTTACTAATACATAAATATTCATTTTACAGACCTCCTGAAGCTTTTAGTTTTATTTACCACTAAATACTGGTTCACGTTTTTCAATGAAGGCTGAAATACCTTCCTTTGCGTCTTCGGAAACAAATACTGTTCCGAATGCATTTGCCTCTGCTTCCACACCTTCATGGAAAGAAGCTGTTTTCACATATTGAAGCGTATTGATTGCTGCTTTAAGGGCAACTGGACTTTTCTTTGCAATTTTTTTTGCTAACTCCATTGTTTTTGGCAGTAGCTCTTCGTCAGTGAATGCTTTATTTGCTAAGCCCAACTGTACAGCTTCTACGCCTGAAATCGGCTCTGATGTAAACATCATTTCAGCTGCTTTCGCTACGCCTATGTAACGAGGTAAACGTTGAGTTCCACCAAACCCTGGAATAATTCCAAGTTGAAGCTCTGGTAAACCGAGCTTTGCTGTCTCTGTCACGAAACGCATATGGCAACCCATTGCAAGTTCTAGCCCTCCGCCTAATGCCGCACCGTGAATAGCAGCGATAACAGGTTTTGAGAATGTTTCTAATCGTTCAAAAACTACTTGGCCATCGCGTGAAAGCTGTGCAAATTGTTCCCCTGATGTTACCCCAGTAAATTCTTTAATATCTGCTCCAGCAGAGAAGAATCGACCACCACCATGTAATACAATTACGCGTACAGACTCATCATGCTCCACTGCATCTAACAGAGCATTAACTTCTTGAATTAAACCATGTGATAATGCGTTCGCAGGTGGTCGTGAAATTGTGGCAAGTGCTACACCCTCTTCGATTTCCAAACTAAGAAACTCCATTCTCCCTACACCCCTTTATGCTTTTAATCCACTTAATAACAATTGCTTCACTTTAGGAGCCAACTCCATGAGGTCATAACGGTATTCGTTCATCACCCAGGTTGTCGTAAGTTCATCAATTGTGCCAAACACCATTTGACGCGCAATCCGGACATCCATTGCCGGATTAAATTCTCCGGAAACCATACCTTCAATTATGATTTGATCAAGTAGTTTTAAATACTCTTTAAGAACAACATTGATTTTTAATCGAATTTCTTTATTCGACTGGCGTAACTCTAATTGAGTAACGGTAGCTAAATGATGATCACTCGACAAGACGCGGAAATGATTTTCGATCATTTGCCCCAACTTTTCTGACGCAGAATTTCCGTCTTTTATGATCTTTTGTAGATTTTCAACGAATACAGCCATTTTCTCCTCGAATAAAGAAATTAAAATATCCTCTTTATTCTTGAAATATAAATAGATGGTTCCGTCTGCAACCCCTGCCTGCTTTGCTATTTTCGACACTTGGGCCTGATGATATCCACTTTCGGCTATCGCAATTACAGCAGCATCAATAATTTGTTTATACTTCGGTTTATCTCGTTTCAAGCTGCTCACCACCAAAAAAATATGAAAACATGAATGATTATTCATTCATATTTTCATATTATAGTTTTATTAAGATTCTGTCAATATAGGAATCACATTATTTTGCTTCTTGTGCTGCTAGTTTTTTCTTTTCCTCATCCACTAAAGTACGACGAAGGATCTTACCTACAGCCGTTTTTGGTAGTTCTTTACGGAACTCATAGAAGCGTGGCACTTTATATGAAGCTAAGTTTTGACGACAGAATTCATTTAATTCTTTTTCCGACACCTCTTTGCCTTCTTTTAGCACGATGTACGCTTTAACTGTTTCGCCGCGATATGGATCAGGAATACCTGCTACAACACATTCTTGGATTGCTTCATGCTCATACAGTATTTCCTCTACTTCACGAGGATAAATATTGAATCCACCTGCGATAATCATATCTTTTTTACGGTCTACTACGTAAAAGTATCCATTTTCATCCATATAACCTATATCGCCTGTTAAGAACCAGCCATCAGAGAACGTTGCAGCTGTTTCTTCTGGACGATTCCAATAACCTTTCATAACTTGAGGGCCTTTTACTGCAATTTCACCCATTTCACCTGGAGGTAACACTTCCATCTCCCCGGAACGCAAAATTACAGAGTCCGTATCTGGCCACGGTACACCAATAGAACCTGAAATTCGATCTGACCAAATAAAGTTAGCATGTGTTACAGGTGAAGTTTCAGTTAATCCGTATCCTTCAACTAACTTCCCGCCAGTAATTTTTTCAAACTTTTCTTGAATTTCAACAGGTAATGGTGCAGATCCACTTAAACAAGCTTTAATTGAAGATAGATCATATTTCTCTAGATCTGGATGATTTAATAAACCAATATACATCGTCGGTGCTCCAGGGAATAAAGTTGGCTTTTGCTTATCGATTGTTTTTAGTGTTACTTCCACATCGAATTTAGGTAATAGAACCATTCGATTACGAGCCATAATTGAAATTATTAATACTGTTGTCATCCCATATACATGGAAGAATGGTAAAATACCCAATACAGATTCTTCACCATCTTTTGTTTGCGTTAACCACGCATGACACATTTTCGTGTTAGCTACTAAGTTTTTATGCGTTAACATAACACCTTTCGGGTATCCCGTTGTACCACCTGTATATTGTAATAAAGCTAAATCATTCTCAAAATCAAATGTTTCATCTGTCACAGGTGTCGCTTTACCAGTTTTAATAATCTCAGTAAATAGATGATTTGAACCGCTATGCTCTACCTTGACGCTGAAGCCATATTGTTTCTTTTGAATAAATGGATAAATTAAATTTTTAGGGAATGGTAAGTAATCTTTAATTCCCGTTACGATAACGTTTTCAATTTGCGTTTCTTTAATGACTTTCATTACACGTGGATATAAAATATCCATCAATAAAATGACTTTGGCACCAGAATCCGCCATTTGATATTGTAATTCGCGCTCTGTATAAAGCGGATTTGTTTGCACCACAATCGCGCCTACATACATAGTCCCAAAATAAGCGATAACGGCCTGTGGACAGTTTGGTAAATAAATTGCAACACGATCGCCCTTCTCCACCCCTAGAGAACGCAAATAGTTTGCAAACTTGTTAGCAGATTCATATACTTCCTTAAATGTTAAGTCCTTTCCAAGGAAATGAATCGCCACTTTGTTCGGTGATGCATTGTAAGAATCCGTTAAAAACTGACACACTGGAATTTCTGGAAGTTCAATCGTCTTAGGAATGTCTTCCGGATAATTCTTCAACCATACTTTTTCTGTCATTGTACCTCTCCCCTTTTCGAAAACTTTGAATTTTCTAACTTTATTATAGATAAAAAAGGGTATTCTTACAAATTATTTTTACTTTTTCTACAATTTAAGCTCGATTATACCATTTTTTTCTGTTTCAAACCTTTTTCAGTATAATAGTTAGCTAAATATCGTACACGACAC
>JAZLIT010000005.1:0-11623 GCA_045617525.1 Solibacillus sp.
CCAATCCCTTATCTGGGCTGCACTTAAATGGGGATATTCTTCTAACCAAGCAAGAATCCAATCATGATAAAAATCTAATTTCTTTGGCTTCTTATATAATTCCTCGGCATAAGTATGCACTTCTTCAAAGTTCATTTCTAAATATTTATAAACTGTCGGGCGTGATATTTTTAGTTCCTCTGCAATTTGTGTAATGTTAAATTTTCGTTCTCTTAATTGATGGACATGTAAATATAACATTAATTTCTTCTCCAATTTTTCCAACCTCCAGTAAACATGATGATTTCAGTTTACTAGAAATTTAGTTTTTTTTGGCGAAAGTGTAAAATACTGTTTAGCGAAAACTGTTAAGTTTATTTTAGCGGTTACATCATGATAAACCGTTTTATATTTATCTAGTAGACCTCGGAAATCCTTAATAGGGGATAGGCTTGTTTGATAGTCTTGCTATCATCAGTGAACTCCAAGAATAAAACTAATCCACGATTAACGCCTTAGAGGAATCACCTTGAGTACTGCGGAGCATTTGAGCCAGCAGTGCGGAGCTTTAAGCCACCGAATGCGGAAGTTTGAGCCACCTGTTGCGGAGTTGTATACCACGCTGCAATTTAAGGTGAATTTTATCTCTCTTTTCAGGGCTATACATAAGCTCAAGTGGCTTGACATCGAGCCTCTGCGGGCATGATTCTTGCGCCAGAGAACCAGCTCAATACATGCTGGCTCTACCAAACGAGGCTATCATGCCCGCTGCTCGATATAAAGCCTGGCTTCGATCAAGCATAACTAAGTATCCGCTATCCCTTTAGTTCCTAGCGAATTTGAGTTACTGGCTCTCTAGTCCGCACTTTGTGGCTCATTTGTCCGCATCGAGTGGCTTAATTTAGCGCACTGCTGGTCTTTTTAGTCCGCAATATTCAATCACCTAATGAAATTGCAATTCAGATAATGCAAGTAGTCGTAGAAGTACTCCCGACTAAGTTACTATTCAAAACATCCATTCTTTTATGATTTGACCCGTTACGCGCGTACCATGAAGAATAGAAATAAAAATAAGCGAGCCCTTTCAAGTCTTTAAAGGGTTCGCTTGATTAATTTATCTTATACACACAACATATGTAATCTTGATACTGACTTTTTTTATTAATAGACAGAGTGCCAAATTCAAAAAAAATATAAGAGTACTTATATAGTCTTTTATATTTCAAGTAAATTATTTATTATTTACTTAAGATTAATTATCTGAAAATTCATTTTTCGGATAAATAAAAGGGTTGTATACTTTTTTGTAAATAAACTTTAAAGTAAAGTCAGCATTTAATAAAAATATAAGAGTGATTATATAGTCTTTTATATTTTTACTAAATTATTTAATATTTACTTAAGTTTACTATCCCAAAAATTCAGATTTGTCTTTTTTTAATATTTCCGAATACAATTCTCTATTTAAAAGTTCATAGAAAAATAAAGCTCTTTTATACATGAATGAAATATCAATCCAACTATTCCCTAACTTCTCATAACACTGTCCTAAGTAGTAATAAAAATTACCTATTACAGACATATTTTCTAACTTAATAGACAACTCTATTCCTTCTTTACACGACGCAACAGCTATCTCATATTCTCCCGCATCATACAATGTTTTAACTTTATTGTAATGGATTCGTAGTAAATAAATATTTTCATTTAATCTAGGATGCACAATCCATGGTCGATTAGTATTAATTTTATTAAAATATAAGATTGAATTTTTAAAGTCTTTTTTAAGTGCATATAAAAAAGCAATTGTATTTAAAATTCGTAAATCTAAAAATTTCCGTTGTAATTTAATTTTAGGATGACTATTTATCAATACTTTAAGTTGTATTATTGCATCCTCTATACTTATTAATCCTAAATGATAAGAGCTTAGATGAAATTGCCAATTCAAGAAAATGATAAACCAATCTTCATGAGTACCTTTATTTAACTCAAGAGTAACAACCCTGTGCACTTTTTTAAAATCCTGTTCTAGTGTTAGCTCTTCCAAGTCGTTTATAAATTTATTCACATATAAAGGATGACCTAAAAATAGCATATCAGTAAAGTACTCAAGTGGTTTGTGCAATTTTATAGATAACTGAAAAAGGACTTCTAGATTGGGAATGATAGTTCCATTTTCAATCATACTTATAGTAGGTTGAGTACAAATTCCTTCACAAAGTTGTTTTTGAGTTAAAGACATTTCATTCCTTAGAGATGAAATGTCTTTACCTAAAATATTTTTATATTCCATTATTACACCCTATTTCTATTATTTTAAAGGAGAGATAAAAATGAAAAAAAAGATTTTTATTTGTTTAATCACATTATGTATTTTACTAGGAGTAGAGACTAGTCTCATTCCATTAGACTTACCTTATGAAGTATAAGGTTCCTAAAGGTGAAGTAAATCCATAACACATTTTACCATATTTTACATTATAGGTGTATAAAGGGGGGGTACTACACCGTGCAACTTTTAATTGCTATCATAACATGCCTGCTATATGCACCTATAGTGGCGCTAATCCATGAGCTTGGTCATGCAACCCTCGTTAAGCTATTTAAAGCAAAATTAACTGTAATTAGTTTAGGGGTGGGTCATGAGGTATTTAGAATTAAGAAGATTAGCATAAGAAAAACACAATGGTGGCGAGGGTTTTGTGGCTGGAGTAATATTGATGAAATAAGTATTTTCGGGAAAATTTTAATCTACTTAGGCGGTTTCATTTTTAATATTTCAAGTGCTACGATTATTTGGATTTTTGCTGATACTCAATATGCAGACTGGTATAGATCATTTATTTACTTGTCCTATGTTATTGGTTTTATGAGCATTTATCCATATAAGTTCCAAAATCCAATTACGGATGTCGAAATGGAAAGTGATGGTTTACAGTGTTTAAATTTAATAAAAAGTATAAATAAAGGAGCATAAGAATGGAAAAATTAGTTTCTTTAAATGGATTTAACTATGATTTTAAAGACAATAAACTTAGTGTTTTTTCTGAGACAAAAGAATTTAATTTAACAGGTCCATCTGTAAATGAAATAATTTCCATTTTAAAACACTGTAGTGGGCATTACACCAAGGATGAAATATACAAAAAACTGAATTTAAATGAAGAATATTTTAATCAAATAATAAATTTCCTAATCGAAAAAAATATCATTAAATTTAGTTCTCGTGGAAATAATGACCTTGTATCTTACCTATTAAATAATACATTAATCGATGAACAGGAGATAATTAAAGAGCGGAATTTCCTGAAAAGTAGAAAAATAAAGTTACTCGGAGATAGTAAATTAGTAAATCTACTAAACAGTGAGCTTAATGAATATTTTAATTCGGAGATACTAACTGTAGATACACAAGAAAATTATGATCAAGAGCCACTATACATACTGGCTTATAGTTATGAAAATATTAAAAAATTTAAAGATTTTTTAATAAAAGCAAGGAAGAAAAATCTAACTTTTCTAAGAGTTGTAATAGATGAGGATTCCTTAAAAATGGGACCTATATACGTGCCTAATGAAACGGTATGCTATAGCTGTTATTTAAGTCGTTTAGTATCTAATAAAGACTACCCAGAAATATTTATAAAGTATAACAGTTCCGAACTATTTAGCGATATAGATAATTTTTCTAACGAACATTTGATGATTTCCTCCAAATACTTAATAAAACACCTGATTAAAGCTATTTCAAATTATTTAGATAGTGAATTATACGAAAAGGAGATTTATTACAATTTCTTTGAGGATCAATTAGTTTTTAATAAAGTGTTAACATTGCCGAATTGTCAATATTGTGGTTAAGGAGATCTAAAATGAATCTAAATTTAGTTAGAAACGAGTTATACGAGAGCGAAGCTAGATTAATAAACTCTATATCTAAATACGAAACTCCAGTAGGAACAATTCCATTAAAAGTAATGTTAGTAACAGGAAAACCTTTAATAAATAATGAAATGGGAGTAAATTCAATTGGTAAATTTTCAGGTACAGGCGTAGATTTTTGGAACTACGAAGTTGCAGAAATTAAAGCCATAGGTGAATTTGTTGAGAGGTATTCCTCAACCGTGATATCCCAAAATTTAATTGAGGGAACGTATGAAAATTTAAAAAAAACGTATAAAAATTTATTAGATCCAATGACAATTACAAGGATTCGAAATGAAGAGTATATAAACCAGAAAAATATCCCTCCAAAATCATTAGAAGATTCTAACTTTTTTTGGGTTGAAGGATTTGATGAGTTAACACTCCAAAAAAAATGGATACCTACCGACTTAGTTTATTTACTTCCTAACTTAACTAATAAGTATGCAATAAGAGAGATTATTTCTACAGGTTTAGCTGCAGGTGAAACTCTAAAAGATGCCAAAATTAGAGGATTGTTAGAATGTATTGAAAGAGATTCTATAGTAATTATGTGGCAAAACATGATTTATTATCCAATAATAAAATTAAGTACAATTAATAACCTAGTTATTCAACAAAAAATTAGAGAATTAGAGGATTTAGACTTACAAGTAATAATTTTGGATATTAGTACCGATTTAGAGGTTCCTGTATATTTCTGTATATTAAAAAATGATGATAAAGCTCCTTTTATATCTGTAGGGGCATCTGCAAATTTCAGTGAGGAAAATGCAGTATTAAATGCTCTTATGGAAGCATGTCTTGCGTACAATGTTAATTGTTTCCGATTAATGAATAACATAAAGTTCGAATTCTCTGGGGATATAGATAAATTAAAATTTAGTAACATGGATGATCATTCATCATTATATGCTGACAATAATTTAAATGAAAAATTAAATTTTCTTCAAAATGGTGACGAAATAGACTTCATAACAAATGATAACCGAACAAAAGATTACAATGGATTACTATCTAAATTGAAATCCTTAAATTTAGATTATTGTACAGTAGACTTAACCACTAAAGACATTAAAAATTCAGACTTACATGTTGTAAGAAGTATTGTACCTCAATTAGCATTCTTAGAATATAATACGCCACATTTAGAATGTTCTCGTATTAAAGATGTGCCTAAGAAATTGGGGTATAAAGTAAATAATGAATACAATTCACTCCCCCACCCATTTCCTTGAAAGGAGTAAAAAATGGTAAATAGAGATTTAAATGAAGAATTATATAAAGTGTTTCATCTAAATACAAAACAATTTCCCCTAAGATTATCAAAAGTAAAAGAACCTATCTATAGTCAAAGTTTTCACCCAAAGAAAATCTTCAAAAAAGAAGTTGTTAGTTTACCAGAATTAAATTTAATTAATAATGATTTATTTAATGCCTTAGTTAATCGTAAATCATATTCAAAATTAAATATACGTATTCCAATAAAACTAGAAGATTTGTCTACTCTGCTGCAATTATCTTATTTAGGGCGGAATAAAAGTTCTAATCAGCTATTATCAGTTCCTTCAGCAGGTGGGTTTTATAGTTCTAGCATGTACTTAATAGTTTTTAACATCCTTGGAATAGAGGCCGGTGTATATTATTGGGATCCGTTCGAAAGACACTTAGCATTATTAAAAAAAGGTGATTATAGGGAAGAGCTGAAAGAGGGCATAGTTTTAGACTTAAATAAAATGCAAGTAGAAAATTGTACTTTTGCTATTATATTGACTTCTAATTTGGACTCAATATGTTCCAAATACAGAGATAGAGGATATAGATTTGCTCTAATAGATATAGGATGTATTTCTCAAAATCTGTATCTAGCTAGTAGCTATTTACAGATAGCAACTAGAGCTATTGGGGGGTATTATGACAATTTAATTTCCAAACTAATACCCAATAATAATGATGAAGTTATGTTAGTACATCTATTTGGAAAAGAAGCAGAAAATATAAAAGATCAAGTTAATATAGATGATACTATTTACTTTAAATGATTTTTCAAACTATTAAAAGGAGGTGATATATATGTTGATTATTGATGTTGTGGAAGATGGCGTAAGCACACATGCTAAAAAAGATCCAGTAAAAGAAAATCCAGGTGGCGGTGGCGGCGGTTGTGTAGTAGTAGCTTGCTGCGTATCATGCAGTAACGATGATTAATTAATGAGAAAATAAGAATGATAATTATGAATAATTATCATTCTTATTTTTATACCTTTAGCAAAACTTTCATATATGGTACTTATCAAATAACTCAAGAATTAAGCAATTCACTAATATACCAACATTAATAGAGGGAGGATACCTATGTGGGTTTTTTTATATAAATATTACAAGGAATACAAGTGGGCAATTGTTTTATTTTTTTTAATCTCTCTCTTATTATCTTTATTATTATCAATTTTCCCAGTTATTATAGGAAAGCTAATAGACAATTTTTCTAATACGGGTTCAAGTAGCAATACATATATATTATTTATAGTTTATTCCGTCCTATTTGTAATATTAAGTGGAGCACAACCTTACCTTAATAACAATATTACTAATAATATAAATTATACTATTAGAAAGGGTTTAATGAACAATATTAAGGAAAAAAAACTTAATGATATTCAAAATAATAAGAATAATATTTTACAAATTATAGTGGGTGATGTTCCGTATTGCCAAAGTATACTAATTTCAATTATTTTTAATTTTATAATTCAAGCTATAACTTTCACTGTTATCCTACTCATTTTATGCTCCATTAGTTTACATCTATCATTAATATTAATTTTATCAATCCCTATATATATATTAATTTACCATTACTTCGGAAGTAAATTAAAGGATATTAATATTAACCACCTCGAAATAAGAGACAAAGTTTCAGATAATATACAAAATATTTTAATTAATTTACCTATACTTAAACATTTAACTGATCACAAAGAAACATTTTATACTCATTATAATAGGAAATTAAAAGAATTATATACAAACTACAAGAGATTAGGAATTATAAACACTTCAATAAAGACTATATACATTTTACTACAAGTAATAATTTTTGTAATAGTTATCTTGTGGGGAAAAGATATGGTTTTAAAAGAAGAAATAACTGTAGGTGCATATATCACATTTACACTATTTGTATTTAATTTTTTTGCACCCATTCAACAATTAATAAATTTATTAATTGATTATAAAGTTGCACTAGTATCTGTTAAACGGGTTCAAGAAATTTTTGATTTAGCAAATGAAGTTGATATAAACAAAAGTACTAATATTTTTAAAAATGATATAAATATCTACATTGAAAAGTTTAATAATCCTTATTCAAATACAAGTTTTACAGGAGTTATTAAACCTAACGAAATAAACTATTTGATTGGAAGAAATGGTTCTGGAAAAACAACTTTAATAAAAATGTTAAATAAATATATAGATCTAAATGATAGCTCAATTAAAATTGGGAGTACAGATATAAATGCTATAGATTTAAATGAAATAAGAACCAATGTAAGAAATTTATATCAAACCCCTTTAGTTTTTAATTATGATGTAACCAATTTAGTGTTTAGATATCAAGAAGTTAGAAATCTTCTAAATCCTTTAGTAATAAAATTTATAGATAAATATATTAAACTATTTGAAGGTGTAAAGTCCTTTAAAAACTTATCCGCTGGTCAAAAACAATTATTTTGTTTTATAGATGTATTAATGGAGAATCCTAGAGTTATTATCGTCGATGAAGGTTTTTCAAATCTAGATACGAATATGGTTAGAGAATGTATGGAATTGTTAAATTTATTGAAAAATCAAAATCTTATTCTGATAGTTACACACGATGAATATTTAATTAATAATTTCAATTCAAATATTTTAGTAATGCAATAATATAGTTAATTATAAGGAGTTGTGCTATGAAATTATTGGCTGATTTTCCTATCCGAAAAGGCACACACTGTGCTACTTTGTCGCTCTCTGAAATAATGGAGTTTAATGGATATGAATTTTCTGAAGCGTTAGTATTGGGGATTTCTGGAGGAGTTGAATTCTCATATGTATATTCTATGAATAAAGATTTCCCTCGCTTAATTTTCACAAGATCTCCCATGATTGAATTTGATTTTTTCAAAAACATAGGACTAGATTTTAAATGGAATAAAGAACGTGAATTAAGTTTTAATGAGATTAAATCATCAATAGATAATAATCAACCTATACTAGCATTAACAGATACTCAAAGATTAGATTTTTTTGGAGTTACAGCGCCTAGTATGGCCTATCATACACTTATTATCATCGGTTATAATGAAGATGATGAAACAGTAAAAATTTCTGATTTTATAGGTTCAAATATTTTTTCAAGTGATTATCAAAGTTTATCTCATGCAATAAATATAGCAAAACCACCATTTTTTTATAAAAATATATGGAGTCCCATAGGACAAATTAAAATAAGTAAAAGTGTAGAGGAAATGATATTTGATGGCATGAGAATGAACGCTATAAAAATGTTATTTCCCACTTCTGAACACTCTGGAGTTAAAGCTCTAACTAAACTTAAAAATGAAGTATCAGAATGGAGAAAATTAGAAAATTATCAAATGAGTTTTTTACATGTCTATCTATCTATAGAAAAAATAGGTACAGGAGGCAGTGGGTTCAGAAAAATGTATAGGCAATTTTTAGAGGAAATTCCCAAACATACAAATCGAATTGATACAAAAAATTTGATAGATAAAATGGAAGTTATAGTGAATTTATATAGTGAATTAAGTGAGAACTTTAAACTTGCTTCTAAAATTGATGATGAAAGTTATATAAAAAAGATTCAATCAATTTTGGGAGAAATTATTATAAATGAAACTGAATTTTGGAATATGGTATTAAAAGCCGTGAATTCAAGTAGATATGGTTTAGTAATTTGAGTTAATTTCATAATTCCAATCCCTTCAGCATCAAGGGCTTTCAAACAATAAAAAAAGGACACCTCCCAAATTTGATATAATTTAAGTGACCAAACAAAAATTATCCATGAGGTGAATGTCCTATGACTATTGTAAAACAAATAAGCCTTTTTGACATCCAAGAATTATGGGAGATGGAAAGTTCGCATCGTTTTGACGCTATTTTTGCCACATTCGATGTACAACCGATTTTTCATTTGTTCTCAAAAAAGACGATGCGTGGCGCACCACGTGAATTAAATTACGGTGCCATGATTCAATCGCTAATCATTCGTATTGTTGAGCGTATACCCACGATAAAGGATTTAGTTAAGCGTTTAGTCAACGATCATTTATTTCGTTTAGATTTCGGGTTCCTTGTGTCGGACTCAGTTCCTTCGGAAGCTTCCTATTCCCGTATAATCGATGTCATAAGTCAATCGACTGTTCTTGATGACATGCAGGATGCTTTGATTCAACATGCATTTCCAGAAGGCTTTCTTTGTGATGAACATCTTGCCATTGATGCTACTCATTTCGAATCACGCGATGCTTCGAAACCTTCGGAAAAGAATGAGACAGCACCAAAAAAACGCGGACGAAAAACAAAAGAAGAACATGCTGCTTGGCTCGTAGAACAAGCAGAAATCGAAGCGAATCAAACGACTTATGAAAAGAAAATTGAGCACCAATTAGATACACCACTGGAAACACTTTGGGTAGACGCACCAATTGCCCCACAATGGGGCATCAAGAAAAATAGTGATGGTAAAAATACGTTTTGGTATGGCTTTAAAGGACATTTGGCTTTTCCTCAAAAAGCCAATATATCGTGAGTCGTCTTATGACATCCGGAAATTTACATGATAGTAAAGCAGCGATTCCCTTACTAAAAAAGGTCGAACACTTGATACCGAATCATTTTACAACGGCTTTATTCGATGCAGGTTATGATTATGAACCAATTTATACACAGACTATTAACCAAAAAATGCGTGTGGTTATCCCATACAATGTCCGTCGTGAAGGTGAATTCATCGGCTTCGATGAACATTTTCGTCCAACTTGTGTGCTAGAACATAGCTACTGTTACGACAGTTTTGACGAGCAATACCGAACACTGAAATTCACACGTCCAAAAGAATGTGCAACGTGTCCGTTACGCGAAGATTCCTTGTGTCAAAAGGTATTCAAAATTAAATGTGATACGAATATTCGTAAATATACGTATCCAGCACGTGGCTCTGAACGGTGGAAAACACTTTATAAAGAACGAACAGCTGTCGAACGTGTGAACGCTTATTTAAAACAGTATTTTCAGTTGAAAAATGTCCGTCATCGAACAGGAAGAAAAGTAAAACTACATTTCGACCTTGTGACGTTTATTTATAATGCCTGTAAATTAGCAGCAGACCGAATTAATGCCATCTTACACGATCAAAAGCAAGCAGCCTAAATTTTAAAAACGTAAGTTTTAATATAGGAGTAGTCTAATCTTTTGAAAAAGATGATTTATGAAATTGATTCAACTGATGTATCTTATCGTTCATTTGGTTATGGAGAGAAATTGTTAAAATACATACATAAATGGGCTGATGAAAATGGGGCTGAGTATGTAGCTTTAGAATCAGGTATACAAAGAAGTGATGCACACCGATTTTATGAGGATAAATTAGAATATGACAAATGGTGTTATTCCTTTAGAAAAACATTGTAACCCGTTTTCAAACTTTAATTATTATTTGTTTACTCGTAATTGTTGAAAATATAAAATCAAATGTTAAAGCATAATGGGTCTTTTTGTGGTAACGGGTGCTTTAGGGCAACAAGGATTTATAAAGCATACAAAAATAGACCTAATAACGTTCCCAAATAAAAGTTTGGGAACACACCAAAAAGCCACGAACGTTGTTACATCAACGTTTCGTGGCTTTTTGTATGAACATTATCTATACAGGATTTTATGCAAAATCAATAAAATCCAATCATAGCAACGGTTTGGGAGCATTTTGAGTAATGCTGCACAGTCATGGTTAGTGAATAAAATTGTGCATAAAAACCTAGTTCTTATCGTTGTAAATCCGCATAAATCTTACGTCACTTCCTTTATCTGAATATAGTATATAATTTATCGTTCTGAAATCTCATATTTTAAGGGTGTATCGTTGTATAAGGGATATACCTTATACTCTCCGGTAAAATAGACGTATCCATTAAAGGATGTCCTAATGGAAATGATGAAAAAACCAGGCCTATTGAAGACCCAAAATTGTTATTTGAAGATATATTATGATCCCAAATATCGAAAAAGGACCTCGTCGTATGTGACGGGGTCCTCCTATTTCGGTAATTTAAACCGAAAATCATGCTCTTGTCTTTCATTTTTATGCTTTCGCACGGGCTCTATTTTCATAGTCCCCACAAACCGATCGTTCATTTTTTATGCTTTCGCAAGGGCACTACTTTCATAGTCCCACAATATAATTATATTATATGCTGTTAGCGTATATTAAATCAATCGTAAGCTTAATTTATCTAGTAGATTTAATACGTTACCTGTTGTCTTACTAAAAACGAAAGATGGCGAACATATTGAGATTAACGTCGCAGTTTTAGTGCTGAGTCACTCATGTATGCGATTCTTTTATATGAGTATTTCGAAATCACAAGCGGTTTTATTTACGTTCCTTACGGAAACGTTTGAGAAAATGGGTGGCGTACCTGAAGAGTTG
>JAZLIT010000006.1:0-19565 GCA_045617525.1 Solibacillus sp.
AAAGAAACTCTATAGGCCTTAGCATCAGGTCTTGAGCTAACTATTTTACTAATTTCTTGTTCCTTGTAATGAATTGCAACCCCATCATCTGTCGCAATTCCTGATTGTATTTTTCCAGATTCAATAAGTTTGCGATATGCAGGTTTTCTATCTATTTCACCATCGTAATGCGGACAATTACTTCCCTTTAGGAAACCTAGACATTTTATTGGTTCAAGTCCATCTCCAAATGAATCAGTAACACCTTCTTCAAACCAACAAATGGAACCGGCACTTAGCCCAGCTAAAATAACCCCTTGATCCCACGCTTTTCTTAAAACATGGTCTAATCCCCATTCTTTCCATAAAGCTAAAAGATTTTTAGTATTTCCTCCACCAACATAAATAATGTCTTTCTCTAAAATAAAACTTTCTAGATCCCTGGTTGGAGGGTTAAATAGTGAAAGGTGAGATGGCGTAGAATTTTGTTGATTAAAAAAGTTATAATACCTTGCTATGTAATTATCAGCATCTCCGCTTGCAGTAGGGAGAAAGCAAATTTTAGGCTTACTTTTCTCAACTTGTTGCAATATATATAAATCTATTAATGGATTATCTGGTTCCATTGAAAAACCGCCGCCGCCAAGTGCAATTATTTGTCTCATTTAAATACTCCTTCCAGCAAAATGATAGTAGTAATAAGTTCTATAAATAAACAATTAATCCTTCTTGTATTAGCGTTCTTTACCTCCAACTACGCGACCGCATTATTATTCTTATAAACACCTAAATAGAAAAGAACAGGAATTGCTAACTTTACGCAATCCCTGTTCTTAAGAAATATTAGTTTTCTTTATCGTATAAAATTTCTTCAGCAAATTGCGCTAATTGTAGAGCTTTTGTGCTTATTTCTTGAATAGTTGTAGAAAACTCATACACACCCTCTACCTAATTAATAAGGTAAAATTCGCTTGTCATAGTTAACGGAAATCCATTTTAAAGTTGTAAACTCTTCAAGACTCCATTCACCATTTAAACGGCCTATACCAGATTGTTTTTCTCCACCAAATGCAACAATCGGTTCATCATTTATTGTTAGATCGTTGACATGTATCATACCTGTATGCACTTTTTTAGCCATTTCCACGCCACGTGCAAGATTTGAAGTATGAACCGCACCACTTAAACCAAATCGAGTATCATTTGCTATTTGAATTGCTTCTTCCTCAGTTTCAAATGTAATAACACATACAACTGGTCCAAATAACTCTTCTTGCGCAACACTCATGTCCGTTGTTACATCTACTAAAATTGTTGGCTCTACCATTCTTCCATTAACATTGCCTTTAAGAATTGCTTTAGCGCCTTCTTCAATACCTTTTTCAACCATAGCATTTAAGTTATTCGCTTGACGGTCATTAATAACAGGACCAATGATTGTTTCAGGATCTCTTGGGTCGCCTACTTTAAGTGAAGAAACTTTGGCAACATATTTTTCTATGAACTCATTATAAATTGACTTTTGTACTAGAATTCGATTAGCTGACATACAAATTTGGCCTTGATGTGTGAATCGGCTAAATGTTGCCGCATTTACCGCATACTCAATATCTGCATCCTCTAATACGATAAAGGCACTATTGCCACCTAGTTCTAGCAATGGTTTTTTGAAGTTTTTAATGGCTACTTGCCCTATGTAACTTCCTACTTTAGTTGAACCTGTGAAGGAAATGATTCTTGGAATTGGGTGCTCAACAAATGCATCTCCAATTTCGTTAATATCCGTAACTACGACATTAATTAATCCTTTTGGTAAGCCAGCTTCTTCAAAAATCTTACCAATTAACGTTCCACCTGTAATAGGCGTATCTTCATGCGGTTTTAACACAACACCGTTCCCAGCACCTAACGCGGGTGCTACCGACTTCATTGATAAAAAGAACGGGAAGTTAAATGGACTGATTACACCGACAACGCCAGCTGGGTTACGGTATAGTCTATTTTCAACATTATCTATTGTTGACGGCAAAATTTTCCCTTCCATTCGTAATGGAAATGTTGCCGCTTCTTTAATAATATTTTTAACAAGACCAATTTCAAAGGCAGCCTTTAATCTTGTACCACCTAATTCATCCATAATAATTGAAGTAATTGTTTCTTCATTTGCTTCAATATATTTCACTGCATTTTCAAGGATATCTCGCTTTTTATATGCATTTACTTTGTCCCATTGTAGCTTCCCTTGATGCGCTGCTTGATATGCCTGATCAATGTCAGAAACATTTGCTAATCTAAATTCTGTAATTACCTCGCCATTGTAAGGATTTGTATCATGTAAAAGGCTGTTGCTTTGTCCGTCTTTCCATTCACCATTTATAAATTGTTTTCCTAAAATTTTAACATCCATCTTATAACCTCCAAATTAAAATACTGTATTACAATAGTACTATCGGGATAATTTACTTAATCTTTAAAATAATAGGTATAATATCACTAAAAAATCTATTCGTTAGCAAAAAAACAACTTTAATTCATATAAAAAAGCAGACGGCTAAAGTAGAGGTGATATACCTACACTTCTAAACCGTCTGCTTTTTATTAAAGATTCTTTTATTATTCTAAGTCCACCCTAGGATCTAGTGGGCATACCCTATTTCTTCACCACATCAAAATTAGCCCCGATGAGTAGCCAGTTTTGCGGGAATGGAAGACCGAGCTTCCAGTAGCCAACACCACGTAAATTCAACCGTTTTACTAAATTAAATTTTGCTTGGATTGAACGCGCATCCTCGAACCATACAATATGCGAACGACCTTGTTCATCTACATAGTTAAAGTAAGGGGCTTGTGCGGTAGCGTCATATTGGATTGCTGCATTGTAACGTTTCGCTAATTCAATTGCACGTTGCGGACTTAATGCTTCTGCATATTCCCCTCCCTGTACGAAAGGTAGCGTCCAGTCATAACCGTATAAGTTTTGTCCTAGCAAAATTTTATTTGCCGGTATTTCCGTTAATGCATACTGCACCACCTGTTCCACCTGTGGCAATGGAGATACGGCCATTGGAGGCCCTGCAGAATACCCCCATTCATAGGTCATCAACATCACAAAATCAACTATTTCACCATGCGCCCTGTAATCATGTGCGACAAACCATTCACCTGGCTGATCAGCTCTTGTTTTTGGTGCTAGCGCAGTAGATACTGTATAGCCTTCTGCGTGCATTCGTTCAACCGCTCTACGTAAAAAATTATTATATGCTTCTCTTTGATCACCCGGTATTCGTTCAAAATCAAAATGAATATCAGATATATTACCAATGCGCTTTGCTTCCTCAATAATATTATCAAATAGTAAATGTTGGACGCCTACACTTTGAAGAATATCACGTGCTAACTCACTACTGAACTGGTAGTCTTCAAGATTCGATATCACCATCGCAATGGATGTATTGACTTCCGTAGCTACTGTAGGTAATGGCTCTACCGGAGGGGCTTTTAACGTACCATCACGCCTTGCTTCATAACTAAATAGAGCCAAGTACGTTAAATAGGGACCAGCTTCACGTACTTGATTTAGTAAGGCTTCGCTAACCTCAGTGCCTCTCGGTTCAATATACGCCAAAATTTCCGCTGAAGTTTTTTCTTGTGGAGGAATATATAAATGCGTTCCAATCATAAGTATCGCATTCGGATTAACTCCATTCGTCTGTGCTAGCGTTAAATAATTAATACCAAAGCGCTGCCCAATTGACCATAAGCTATCCCCTGGCTGCACGATATAATATTGCCCCGATATCGGGATCACCAATGCCTGCCCTACGACTAATCGGTCTGGCTCTGGAATTTGATTGGCATCGACTAAGTTTTGTATTGTCGTACCATATGCCTGTGCAATCGTCCATAAAGATTCCCCTGACTTTACTACATGAATTTGAATTGTCCTTCCCCCCAATTTATTCGATTTAATAATTTATGAGTTGGATTTGAAGAACATGTATTAATGTGCTAAACAAATAAAAGTTAGTACCCCTTCCTTCAGACCTAGCGAATTATTTAGGAAAGAATACGTATCATCTTCCACACTTACTCATAGTAATGTTATGGGAATAGCTATTACACCATTTGACTACTTCCTTTAATCCAACATCCTTGTATAAAAGGAGCAAATAAATTGAAAGAAAAAAAAACATATAAGTCTTATTTTTGGGAGCTTGTATTTAAAATCCCTTGGATCATTATTGGGGCAACTATGACAGCGATTAGTCTTGAAGTCATTTTGATTCCAAACGGTTTGATTGATGGTGGCATTACAGGTATTTCCATAATGCTATCTGAAACATATGGGTTTTCACTTAGTACAGTGTTATTCATATTAAATATTCCATTTGTCCTAATAGGTTATAAACATCTAGGAAAACGATTCGCTTTTTTAGCTACACTCGGGATTGTTTCATTAACGATATCAACTGTGATTATAGAAAAATCCTCATCATTTGTTGAAGGAAATTTCATATTACTCATTTTAATTGGTGGTTTACTACTAGGAATGGGGATTGGGATTGTCCTTCGAAACGGAGGGGCCTTAGATGGTACAGATATTTTTGCATTAATTATCTCCAATAAAACGTCATTTTCTGTGGGGGAATCTATTCTTATAATTAACACTCTTATTTTTCTAGTTGCTTTAATCGGATTTGGATGGAAAGGTGCTTTAATTTCAATAATTACTTACTTTATTGCAACGACAGTTATCGATATGGTTCGAACTTAGAACTGTGAGAGTTTTTCCAGATTTTATAAATTCTCTTCCTATTTTAAAAGTAGCTATTTTTTGCAATTCCCTCTTTTTAAAAGCCCCGTGACACTGCCTTATAACTTATAAAACCAATAATTTCATTTTAATGTATTAATTTCATGAAGTTGAGAAAAATAAAATAGAGGACAGTATTTGAATAGGGGTTTAAAAATGAGTAATTCTTCTATTGAACAAAGCCTAGAAATAAATTTGGATATTAATGTAGAGATAATAAAAAAAATACTCGGAAGTCCGGCAGACTTAATTATTCGAGAAAGCAGCATTGGAATTATTGAAAATAAATTTGCCATGATTTATCTAAAGGGACTTGTGAATGAGGACCAAGTAAATAATAATATCTTAAGAATTCTTGAGTTAAACAAAAAAGAAATTAAAACGGACTTATTTGATACGGTCTACGAAGAAATGATTGCACTAACTGAAATTAAAAAATCCCAGAAACTTAATCAAGTTATTAAAACCATATTAGACGGGGATACGGTTGTTCTATTAAATGAATACGACCAAGCAATACTATTAGGGACGAGTGGTGGTGAATTTCGGGCAATTGAAGAACCACAGGCTGAATCTGTAATACGTGGGTCTAGATCAGGCTTTGTCGAAAGCTTAAAAACAAATCTTGCACTTTTAAGACGTGAAATTAAGGATCCAAATCTTCGCATTAATACGATGGAAGTTGGTAAACATTCTAACCAAAAAATTGCTATTTGCCATATTGAAGGCCGGGTTAAACCGGAGATTGTAGATGAGGTCGTTCGCCGATTAAGAACAATTGAGATTGAATTTGCCCCAGATTCTGGATTCATTGAGCAATGGATTGAAGATAGTAATTTATCGCCCTTTCCGCAAATACTTGATACAGAGAGGCCTGATAGAGTCGCCTATAATTTAATAAAAGGGAAAATTGGCATTATCGTAGAAGGATCCCCCTTCGCCCTCCTCATGCCAATTACTATTGGGGATTCCCTTAAATCAATTGAAGATTATAATCAACGCTGGTTAATAAGTACGTTACTAAGATTTTTGCGCTTTATTTCTTTCTACATGACACTTTTTTTACCTGCACTTTATGTAGCACTCGTTTCCTATCATCCCGAATTAATTCCGACACAGCTTTTATTTACTATTGCTGCCTCAAGAGAAGGTGTTCCTTTCCCGTCTTTAATCGAAGCATTAATGATCGCGTTATTTTATGAAATATTACAGGAGGCTGGAACAAGACTACCTAGAAAAATTGGTCAGACAATTGGGATTGTAGGCGGGATTGTTATTGGTGAAATTGCTGTACAAGCAGGGATTGTAACCCCCTTAATGGTAATTGCTATTTCTCTTACGGCAATCTCAGCATTTACACTTCCAAATTACAGTCTTTCAATAGGGCTTAGAGTAATACGTTTTGGCGCTATTTTTGCCGCTACTATTCTTGGATTGTATGGAATCATACTTGTCTTTATAATGATTCACATTCACTTGGCCAATTTAAAAAGTATTGGAATTCCTTATTCAGCACCTTTTGCTCCCAATTACTTATGGGACTTGAAAAATGTAATCATCCGTGCTCCGATTACTACACTTATAAAGCGTCAGCCTCAACCATTTTTAGAGCCCTCGGATGGAGAGCAAAAGAATAATGAAGGAAAGGATAAATCATGACACGTTATAATGAGAAGGCCGAATTTATTAACGATAAAGACATTATGTTTGCCGTAGCCTCAAATATTATTAGTATTACCGTTTTATTTTTGCCACGTTATGTTGCCGAGTATACAGTCTCATCGGATGGTTGGCTTACTATTTTATTGGGTGGGCTTATCGCCATTATTTTTGCTTGGATACTTGCAAAAATTGCGAGTTCCTTTCCCAATCAATCATTTCTTTCTTTTACATCTTATTTAGTATCAAAACCGGTTGCTATTATTTTGAGCATTCTTTTTATTTTACAATATATCGCTATTTCCTCCTTTCAAATTAGAGAAATCGCAACATTATCACATGAATATTTATTTGATCGTACACCACTAGAGGTTGTTTGTTTAGCCTTTATTCTCGTAGTCATTTATGCTGTTAGCGGTTCTCGTGCCGCCATTTTTCGCCTTAATATTCTTTTTTTCCCTTTTGTTATCGGTGGGTTATTATTACTTATCTTCTTTCCTCTCGGAGCAATGAAAATTGAAAATTTGCTGCCTGTATTTGAGACAGATTTAAAGGGCATTGCTCAAGGAACAACCGCTAGTTTACACGCCTTTTTAGGTTTTAGTATCGTATTATTTTATATTTCACTAGTAAAAAATCCAAAAGAGACGCCAAAAATGACTGTGTTAGGTATTTTATGGCCATTATTCTTTTATATTATTATTTTTATTGTGTGCATCGGTGTCTTTGGGAATGTAACTACCAACAACCTCTACTATCCTGTATTTGAGTTGTCAAAAACGGTATCAAATCCAGGGAATTTTATTGAGCGCTTTGATTCTATTTTATTTATTATTTGGACGGTCATCGTATTTACAACGAGCTTAATGGCCTATGATATCGCTGTTTTGTTACTTAATTTGATTTTTAAAAACACTAATAAAATGACGATCATTTTAATTCTGTCTCCTATTATTTTCTTTATAGCTATGTTCCCAACAAATTATATTGAAGTCAATAAAATAGCAAAGTATATGGCTTACATAGAAATTTGCTTTATAGTTTTTGTCATATTTCTTCTTGGCATCATGTTATTAATTAAGGGTGTGAATACGAATGATCAAAAATAAAAGATTTATTTTTCTATTATTAAGTCCGCTACTTCTTGCAGCTTGCTGGGATAAAATTGAGGTAGAAGAAAGAGGGTTTGTGTCAGGTATTGCAATCGATCTAGCTAATAGTCATAGCAAAATGGATATTAATGAACAGGCTCAACCACAAGAACAAGGAGAAGGAGAAACGCGATTACAACAAGACGAAAAAATACTTAAGCAAAACAATGACGAGGATTATGGCAATAAAAATAATAAATTCAAATTAACACAGCAACTAATTGTGCCCTCTGGCTTAGGACAGGCTCAAAATAGCGGAGGTAATAAAGTACCTGCCTTTCGAAATTTATCTCAAACTGGCGATACGATTATTGAAATGAATCGAGACATGATAAAACAAGCAGGGCGAATCACAAATGTAACGCATTTAGATGTTGTTCTATTTTCTGAAGAAGTTGCAACACAAGAGGGTTTATTTGCGGATTTAATGGATATTTTCCTGCGAGAAAAGGAAATGCTACGTAGCGTAAAGGTTGCAATTACAAAGGATCATGCTGGAGATTACCTATATATTCTCCCGGAAAACGAGAAAATCCCTGGTATGTATATTTCGAAGCTATTAGAAAACAAGTCCAATTTAGAAATTGCACAACTACTAACAGTTGGAGATGTACAAGCTTTACTTCTATCAAAAAAAAGTTTTGCCATTCCAATATTAAATATCGTAAATACATCTACAATCAATTATACTGGGCTTTCAATTTACAACGGAAAGAAAAAGAAGCTCGTAGGCATGTTAACCCACGATAACGCTAAAGGAGTAAATTTTATCAATTCCCACGATCAAACAGGCACCATAAACATTAAATATAATAATCAGGATATAACGTTAGAAATATTAAAAGTAAATAGCAAAATTTCACTAAAAAATAAGGATAAGAATCATTTGAAATTCCAGATTGTCATTAATGTTGATGCTGGCATTGCAGAGCAATATGGATCCCTTGATGTTATGAACGAGGATCACTATAAGGACTTAAAAAAGGCATTAGAAGAGGAAATCACAAAAATAACTACACGTACGGTTTCTATTTTACAAAAAGATGTGCAAACAGATCTACTTGGGCTAAATACACATCTTTATAAATACCATTACCCATTATGGTCAAAAATTAAAGATGATTGGGAAGGTGGTCAACTTTATTTTTTAAAGAGTGATGTGAATATTGATGTAAATGTAACAATCGAAAAGCCCGGGAATATTCTTAAATCGAATTAAGGAAAGGGAAAATATATATGTGGAATATTTTTATTGACCATCTTACTAATGTAACAATGATGATATGTACAGTATTATCCTTCGTTATTCCATTTACTGTTTATAAAATCGATAAAATTTTCCACAAAAACATGAATCCCCCATGGAAAATAAATAATTAGGATCTATGATTTCATTAACAATGTTAATTGGCCGTTTATCAACCATTTTTCACCAAAGGTATTTCGAAAAAGATGATCAAAATGAATTTTTATCTTTTTCAAAAAAATTCTGAAAAAAGAAGGATTGTTTTAATCAGAAGTCGAAATTGTAAAATATGGTAAACTTTTAAAATAAAATCGGGTGATAACAAATTGATTTGAAATGATTTGTTTTTCGAAAATTCAAAAAACGGGGTTTTAATAATAATAATGCATTGCAGATAAATGAAACCTTGGTTACTAAGAATGAACTAGGATACTTCCAAGTTTCGACGTATATGAATGGAACGCTAATTAAATCTCAGGATTCTGGGCTTGCTTATATGACAGATGAAGAATTGCTTGCAGAAGAACCAGCTACAATTCAACCAATGGGTGTTGGCGCAGTGGCATCTTGTATTGGAGTAGTGCTTGGTGTCGGAGCTACGGCAGCTTATCTTATTTACTTGGTTGTGGAGGTTCGTGCTCAACGCCTACACCTGTGACTGCTCCGATATGTATTGCATGTATTGGGGCATATACAGTTGTTGGCGGTGGTGCTATGACAGAAGTGGTAGCTTGCTTCGACAAACTATAAGGGGGATGTTATGAACAAAGTTTTGGCGTTAGTAATCTTGGGAATGGGTTTTTTTGGCGCTACTATGACGACGTATATTCCGCGGTTGTTGTTCGAATCTCCAATTGAAGATGAGACGAAGTGGATTGCTGTCATCTCAACAGTAATTTTCGCGGTGCTCACTGTCTTCGCTCTAAAATTGCGCCGGGGATTGGAAAACAAAAAAGAGTAAAAAAGCAGTACTAAAAAGGGGATTTGCCATCAGATTTCGACAAAAGGCTTCGAGTTTTACTCGTTGCTTTTTGTTTTTTTTAGTTTGTATTTTCAAATTTATGTATTGTAGGAATGGTCTAATTCAAGTACATCCTGGACTATTTCACTTATTTCGAAATGGTATTTGCAAAAGAGAACTGCAATATTTACCACATCATAAATTCTGCTTCTTTAGACAAGCTAATGTAAAATACGATTAGAAGGTGATGACGTGTTTAGCGAATTCAGGAAATGCTTTTATTCGAAATCTGCAGATCATCAATATTGGAGAAAATCATGAATAAACCCTTTATGCCCCAGCTTGTTTATTTTGAACCAAAAGCCTTGGAGTATCCACTTGGTATAGCACTGAAGGAAAAATTTGAAGGGCTAGGTATCGAGATTCGATATACGACCTCACATAATCAAATACGAGATCTTCCTGGAGACAATGAATTGCAAAAGTACCGTATTGCAAAGTCTACACTCGTCGTGGGCATTCGCAAGACACTGAAATTTGACACGTCCAAGCCATCCGCAGAATATGCCATTCCACTTGCAACGGGGTGTATGGGGCATTGTCATTATTGTTATTTACAAACAACTATGGGGAGTAAACCTTATCTTCGTACGTATGTGAATGTAGATGAAATTTTTGAAGCAGCAGATCACTATATAGAAGAACGTGCCCCTGAGATTACACGTTTTGAAGCGGCTTGTACATCCGATATTGTTGGGATAGACCACTTAACGCACTCTTTAAAAAGGGCAATTGAACATTTTGGCCAAACGGAATTAGGAAGATTAAGATTTGTGACAAAATTTCATCATGTTGATCACTTACTCGATGCTAAACATAATGGCCACACAAGATTTCGATTTAGTATCAATGCAGATTATGTCATTAAACACTTTGAGCCGGGTACTTCACCGCTAGCAAAGCGTATTGAAGCAGCTGGCAAAGTAGCAAGAGCTGGTTATCCACTTGGTTTTATCGTAGCACCTATTTACCTTCATCAAGGGTGGAAGGAAGGGTACTATCATATGTTTGAGCGTCTTGATGCGGAGTTACCGGGGGATGCCAGAGAAGATATCACATTTGAATTCATTCAACACCGATTCACAAAGGCTGCAAAAAATGTCATTGAGAAAAACTATCCAAAAACTAAATTAGAGTTAGATGAATCTTCAAGGCGTGTTAAATGGGGAAAGTATGGAATCAGTAAATACATTTATCAAAAAGAAGAAGAGGATGAAATGAAAGCCCAGTTATACAGCTATATGGAAAAATTCTTTCCAAATGCGAAACTTGAATATTTTACATGAACACCAGGGACAACATCAATCCTGAGCTCGCTCATTCATAAAATAACAGTAACAGCAGACGGTTTAAGAAATGCGCTATCAGCACTTCTAAACCGTCTGCTTCTTATGTTTTCAACGAATATTAAGTTAGATATACCTAAGACACACAATTCTCCCTAGAGCTATTCTTGGACAGGTTCCGCTAAAAATGGTTCATACATCATAATTGCGTTGTTTTCCGTAACAAATTCATCGTCAATTTGTGCATTATTTAGGTCAAATATTTTGCGGTGAATTCGATTTTGTCTAACATAACCACCCCAATACTCAAGACTCATTCTATGATTCGCCTCATAAACCTCATAAGTTCTAATTGTGGGACTGTCAGATTTCCACTCGCCCTCCAAGTGTGTGTCCGTCAAATAAAGCACCAACTGATAAGTGTTTTTTGTTTCATTTTTAATCTGTAAATCCAAGTAATTATAGTAACACGTAGCTCCGCTTCCAAATGGTTGTTTTCTATTTGAATCGGGAAAGACATCATAACTATGACGATATCTTTCAGTAACAGTCAATGGCGTATGCAAAGTCATCCAATAGATTAAGTTTGATAACTGGCATAATCCACCACCAATACCGGTTGTAACTTTACCATAATGTAAAACCATGCCCTCCACATATCCCTTTCTTCTTGTAGTATTACCGATTAAACGCCAATAAGAAAAGGTTTCTCCAGGACGAATAACTACTTTATTTAACGCTTTTGTAGCAATATTCAAGTTCTTTACTTTATTATGCTGTAACCACATTTCCACATCTTTCAATTCCCTATGAAGGATACTTTTATGGTCAAAAACTAAGTGTTTTAATAAAACCTCTTCTTTTTTAAGAGCAAAATTTTTCTTACCAAAAATCCATTCCTTATATTTCTTGATACGGTAATACTTTTTCCCAAAATAAATCCTTACTTGGCTTCTTTTAATTGGCTTTAAATTCTCCATTTATCCCCCATAAAAGTTGTGACATTTTTCCCTTTTTATAACTACTTACCTCCATTAGTTTATAAATTTTGAGTTCCATCCAATCTAAATTAAATATTACCTAATTGAATTTACTTTGTTAGTTCAATTACTTCTACGAAAATATCTTTAATCCTTTTTTTAATACAAAAAGGAACGAATCCCCTTAATAGGAATTCGCCCTTGATATTCTCTTTACTAACTCCAGCCAAGCTACCGCTTCCCAATGTTGGAGTGTTGAGTGTAGTAAACTCACCAGATATAAAATATTGTCTATATCCTCTTTACCCGCATCACAAAGCGGTCCACCTTTTTCTTGAAACTACTTCGCTCATCATGAAGTAGCTTTATATGTATCTTAGATGCAATCTTTTCCGCGACTTGCTCAATCGAAAGGTTATTTGTATCGATTCGACCTTCAAAAATTTCATGCGCTAGCCCTTCCATACAGCGATCTATTTGCTGCTCTGGCCATGAATTTTTCTTTTCAAATCGGCTTTTTAACCTTTGCTTTAGCGTTTCCTTAGATGCCCATAAAACAAAGTGCTGCACTTCAATGCCTTCCTCTTTTAGGCACCCTATAATTTCCACATAATATTGGGGATTTACGATTGTCATCGGAATAATAATCGTGCCATTAAATTGTCTATGTATATACTTTAACGTTTTAAAATTAAATTCTCGCCAAATTTCATGATTTTGAAAATCCCCTTTTATCAACTCTTCCGGGATATTTTTGTTTATAAAATAGCCTACTTGCTCTGGATCATATATAATGGAATTCGGAATTCTCCGTTTCAATTCTTGGGCGGTTTGCGTCTTTCCAGCACCGAATGCACCATTTAGCCAAATAATCATTTGAAAAACCTCTCTCTTAATTCGATCACTATAATCGTACTTAAAATGAAAATTCATATCCTACGTAATTAAATGTATTACAGAACCCTAAATTTTCAGCGACTGCTACAGATGGTTTATTTCCCTCCATGCAATCCCAATAAGGTATTCTATTATTTTCAAAACAATCCAATACATAGCTGTGGGCAATTATTTGAGCCAATTTTTTTCCTTGATGAGCCTCTAACGTTTCGATATCTACACAATGTATATTTTCAACGACAAATCCCGATGAACAGACACTGACAATTTCGCCATTATATATAATACAATAACCTACCCCTTCACTAAAAAATGAAGCGGGTGATGTCCAAAATTCTAAGACTTTTGAGTGTAAAAACTCAATATTCTTTATTGAGCTATTATTGTTTTCATAAAGAGACTTATTAATTTTATGTACTGTATATCCTTGCTCCAACAGAGGCTCACTTTCAGATTTATAATTCAATTTGTTTAACATGTAAACTTTCTGCTTCCAACTTCCTAATTCGCGATGCTTAAATAACAATTCAATCGTGTTATTCCATTTTTCATGATTACCTACCCCTTCAAACCACTTTAACCCGACTTTCATTGCTTCTGGTGCTATTACATCATCAATAAAAGCATTCATTTCCTTGTTAAAGCGCTCATTACTTTCATCTCCAATAAATATAAAGCCGTCATTATTGCCCAACCAAATAAGCCCGGATTTGGGTGTGATCGTATCATCTACAAATATACGTCCAGGATTGACTCCAGTAATAATTGCTTTCGCCTCTTGTTGTCCTTGTTCATTTATTATTGTTAAACATTTATGAAAATCTCTTTTCTTTAATTCAGAAATCAAACTTTTTTCTCCCTTCATAACCCCTCACTTTTTTGGATAGACCGTTGAACATAAATATTATACAATATTTTCCTATAAATATACCAATTTTTGGATAAAAATAAAAACAACAAAATTGGGCAAAATAAAAATTGAAGAATATAAAAAGGCAAATTATTTTCATGTCCTTTTCTCTATTTTTCTTAATTCATTATATTGAGGAGGAGAGCTATGCCAACTTTACAGGTGAAATGTACTGTATCGAATTGTTTTTTTCATGCAAAAGGGAATGTTTGTGGAGCAGACGAAATTGAAATCGATATGAATTATCAAGTCGACAAAAAAGATAGGACAGAGTTTGCTTCTGATTTTGATTTCCAGATTGCCTCAGAGGAAGCAGCGCATTCAACAGATACATGTTGTAAGACGTTCATAAAAAAGAAGGATAAAGAGAATGATTAATATCGTTATCATTTTTTCCTTTGCTTAAAATGTTTATTCGTCTTAAGCAGTAGCAAACCTAATTAAAGTTCCATCACCTTTCTCCTGTACAGTAATGAAAATGATTTAAAAAGAACAAATTCCATTAGCGAATTTGTTCTTTCTTATTTTTTCTACATAATACGCTAAGTATTGTTGCTAAAAATACTGAACGTTCTTTAAGTAAATTTATTTTTTCGATTAGTGTATAGAAAACAGAAAATTACCTATACTATTAGAGATTACACTTTCAAATCCAACTGACTGGGAGGGTTAACCCGATGAGTGCGAATGATCAATAAACTCAGAAGGACCATCAAGACTGAATGAAGCTAGAGCGGAGTTTTCTTAAGGAAATCTTAAGATTCAATGTGAAAGCGAGGCAGTGTGTCATGGAGGAAATAAGTAAGTAGTCATTAGACCCGGAATTTAAATTCCGGGTCTTCTTTAATTCCAAAGAGGATTTTGAGCATTACATTTCATCTATACGAATCATGTGTTGAAGAAAATATATCTTCATCAGATCTTCTAACAACAGAAAAATTTTCTACGTTATAATGCCCATGAAGCGTTTCATTGTGATGCTTAATAATTTGATTTGCCGTTAGATTTTCACTATCAGTTGTTGAATGTCCATCACTAATTAAAGTAACATCCATTGCATTAATCGTAGCAGTTCGAACTGCAGTATCTATACAATGTTGCGTTTTACATCCCATAATTACTAGATGTTTTGTGTTTTTTTCTTGTAAATATTCTAATAGTTTCGTTCCATGAAACGAGTTCGTGGCTAATTTATCAAAAACCGTATGATTTTCTGGTCGTTTAATATTCTCATGAATTTCAAACCCTTTACCTAGTCCTTGTGCTACATCAAGGTCCCGAATAAAAACAATTGGAATATTTAATTTCACGCCCTTTTCAATAACTAAATTAATTGTGGCGATTAACTGCTCTTTATTAAAAACAGGTGGGTCATTTTCATTTCCCTCGATTATTTCTTGTTGCGCATCAATTATTAATAATGTTTGATTCAAATAAGTATCTCCCTTCTCATGCAATCGCTATTATATTTCAAGAATGACCATTCTAATATTCTATTCCGGCAATCCCAAAGCCTCCAGGTCCTGCATGGGTAGAAATCATTGCACCGGCTTGCATCCATGTTACATTTTCAAAACCTAATTCAGCTGCTACTTCATCCATTCGTCTCTTAATACTTTCATCAAGTCCGATAGAGTAGATCAAATACAACTGTTTTCTATCAATGTCGTATTGATTTAAGTAATCTCGCATGAGCTTTTCCGCAACGGTGCTCATATTCCCACGATATTTTCTAGTTGAAACAAGCTTTCCTTCTTTTAATTCAATGCAAGGCTTTATTTTTAATATCGCCCCCCCAATATAAGCAATGTTACTTACCCGTCCACCCGCTCTTAGAAAGTCTAAACTGCCGGGAAGGAAAGCTAGCCTTGTTTTAGGAACAATTGATTCTATTTTTTCTATTAATTGAACATGACCTATAGAAGGTTCTTCCTTAAGTATAGTAACCGCATACATTACAATTACCGCTAATCCACCTGTAACGTTTAGCGCATCAATTAGGAAAATATCTTGAAAATCTTCCGCTGCTATTAATGCACTTTGGAATGATGCAGATGCCTTTGATGTATAGCCAATGTGAATAATGATACTGTCTGGAAAATCTATTCTAATTTTTGTGAAAAGCTCATGATACTCATGTACATTCGTTGCTGTTGTAGATGGTATTTTTTTTGTGCGACTATGATAATCAAAAACTTCCTCTACAGATAGCTCACCATCTAAATAATCCTTCTCGTCCATAATGACGTGCATCGGCACTACTTGAATTTGATACTTTTCAACTAGATCCTTCGGTAAATCCGCTCCACTCTCTGTCGATAAAATAATCCTTCTCATTGCTCATTCCTTCCGACTAACGCAGCCATTCCTGCGTACTCATTTATTATTATTTATTCTAAATATACAAAATAACTTTCCCTTAAGACCAAAAGACTGGATCTCCTGATTAAGTTGCTTTCGTTGCTTCCTCCCAAGCAGTTCAGTTCATAATTACTTCTCTTTTTACCGAGCTTTCCCCTTCAAATGCTTAAATATTATTTTCTAAAGGAATAGCTTTTAAAAGAGCGAATATTAAAAGAGGATCCTAAATTATTGATGGAAAGGAAGAGGTAGAATGAAAAATTCATGGAAACAGGATTTAGATATGTATTTTTCTAGGTGGAATGAAGGTTTCCAAACGTTTGATGTGGCGCCAATCAAAGCATTTTACCATGAGGATTTTAATGGATTTTGGGGACACAGTCAGCTGTTAATTCCAGACCAATACGGGAAAGATTACGATGTAGAAGAAGTTTTACGTGGCATGCCAGGTGCAGTCAAAATGTTTACGCCACTTCATTTTTCAAATCGAGCTGAAAACGAGGTAGCAGTCATCGGCGTTTTAACCGCGACGTTTGAAGGAAAAAAATATCCCTCACAATGCCTTTATATTTTAAGACATACAGCAGGTGGGTGGAAAATACTACGCGAATATATTGAGCTAGAGCGATAAAAAAATACACTTCAACTAACTTACTTGCCCTAGTTGAAGTGTACATTCAGTTTTAGATAAGACCGATATGTATGTAGACAGTAACTACAACATGTACATAAGAAGTAGATACACTTTTTCTATCCAACAACCTACTAATACACAAACAACATACGACATAAAAAGACATTTTGATAACTCATAGATGCAATTACCCCCTAAGTCATCAAAATGCCCTATTAAAATTTCTATTCATTATATAGCTTCACAAACAATCCCTTTGGTTGTTCAAAATCAGTGTTTTTTAATGTTTTAATTGTTACTTCATATAAGTGCTGCTTTAGGTCATCTCGATTTTCCATTCTTGTTTGTAATAATGAATAAGTAATGACTGGTTCAATTCTTTGCAATACTTGGACAACTTCATTTGTATCATAATACTCGACCATTATATAACCTACCTCCTTATTTTTTATTCATATCATTGATTAACTTAGTAAGGTTGTTCGATAATAACTCATTAGAATTTTTTAAAGAATCAATTTTACCCTCGAATCGCATTAATAAATATATTGCAACAGCGATAGGAAATCCGAAATTCCCCAATATATGAAACAATTCTCCGTCAATCATCACACTCCCTCCCTTCTCTTAAAATATTTATTGATTTATGGAGCGTTTTAGAAATAGCCTGTTGTGATACATTGTACATATTTGCAATTTCCTTCTCCGTTAAATCCAATACATAACGATAATATAAAATCTGTTTTTGCTTAGTGTTTAAACGTCGTAACAGCGTTATTAACTGTTCATCATTTACCAAGCTCTCTAAGTCATTTTCAAAAATACGTTCGAAATGGATAAAGGAATTTTCATCTTGAACTGTATCTAACATTGCAAAGCTTTCATCTATTGGGGCATCCAAATTCAAATCGAATTTTTTATTGTGCTCTCGTAACTTAGAATCAAATCTTTTGGATTCATAGAAAATCACTTTTTTTATATAGGCGATACGCACAACCTGTTTTTCAAAATACTTAAATCGTTCATTTAAAGTATCAGCATTTGTACTTGTCGGTTCCTCTAAGTATGAAGAATACAATTTTTTATTTCCTTCAATCTCTAAAAACCTTTTAAATACATGACTATTAACGACATCCGGATTTAAAATCTTCATTCATTCACCCTCTTATCTTTTTTAGTCTTAAAACAAAAGCTTATGATAGTTTTTTGATTAAAAAAAGACTGAAAAGAACGCTGTCTACCTCCTTATAATAAAAAGGGAAATATCAAGCGCATAATACAACCAATTAAAAGATAATTTTATTATAACCCCCAGGTGAAAAATTAACATTAATTAACAAAAAAGATAGAACTTTTTCACTAATTAATATCCTGTATGAAGCATCACTTAGAGGATTAATCACACAAATTAAGTTCATACCTAAAGACTATTGAACTTAATAGTTGATTTGGTTGTAAAACTCCTCCATAATCACCCTTTTTATATTGTTAGAAAACAACAGTAGGGAAAAGCACTAACAGATTGCCATCATTATCGATTAATGTTAACGATATCAGTTTATGTACTTTCCTTTAGTCGTTTCTTTTTCGGTATTTTAATCCCTAAAATTCTTACCTTTAATCCAGTTCAACAAAAAAGAGCGAATTCCTTTTACAGGAATCCGCTCTAGAATAATTTATTAGCCTAACTCCAACCGCCCAGCGCTTCATAATGCGCGGTCCTAATGTTCTATTCCTGCAATACCAAAGCATCCAGGACCAGCATGAGTAGAAATTGTTGCACCAGCTTGAATCCATGTTACGTTTTCAAAACCGGCCTCCTTTGCACTTTTCTCCATTCTCCTCTTAATACTTTCATCAAGACCGATAGAATACACCAAATACAGCTGTTTTCTATCAATATTGTATTGGTTTAAGTAATCTCGCATAAGTTTTTCCGCAACATTGCTCATATTCCCACGATATTTTCTAGTTGGAATTAGCTTTCCTTCCTTTAATTCGATGCAGGGCTTTATTTTTAACAATGATCCCCCAATAAAAGCAACGTTACTTACCCGTCCGCCTGCTCTTAGAAAATCTAAACTATTGGGTATGAAAGTAAGCCTTGTTTTAGGAAGTATAGATTCTATTTTTTCAATCAGGTGAACATGATCAATGGAGGGTTCTTCCTCAAGCAAAGTGGCCGCATACATTACAATTGCTGCTAACCCACCTGTCACATTTAGCGTATCAATTAAGAAAAGATTTTCATAATCTTCCGCTGCAATTAACGCACTTTGGAATGATGCAGATGATTTTGATGTATAACCAAGGTGAATAATGATACTCTCAGGAAAATCATTTTTAATTTTTGAAAATAAATTATGATACTCCTGTACATTCGTTGCTGTTGTAGATGGTATTTTTTTAGTACGACTATAATAATCAAAAACTTCCTCTACAGATAGCTCACTCTCTAGATGATCCTCCCCATCCATAATGACGTGCATCGATATTATTTGAATTTGATATTTTTCAATCAGGTCTTTCGGTAAATCCGATACACTCTCTGTCGATAAAATAATCCTTTTCATTGTTCATTCCTTCCAACTAACGCAGCCACCCCTGCGTACTTATTTATTTTAATTT
>JAZLIT010000007.1:0-13616 GCA_045617525.1 Solibacillus sp.
CGGAACTGGTCGCTCTGTTACAACTGGCTTTAACTGATAAAATTGTTGTGACATTTTCTGCGCAGCTAACTTTTGCTTATCAGATTTCAACATTAAAACATTAAACGGTAATCGGCTGCCTACTTGTTCACCTTGCAACGGGACGGGAGTAGCTGCCTCTTCGATTTCGTTCCCAACTGCAACAACTTCATCCTTTATTTCTGGCTCACGTATTTCCTGTACAGACTGTGGATCAACAATATGCAACTGTTCAATGTGAATCGTTGAATTACTCACCGAAATTTGCTCTACCTGTAAATTACTAAGGTCTGGCTCTTCTTGTAAAGATGCTTCTCCAGTAAATTCTACTTCGTTTGATTCATCAATAATTGCTTCTGAAATCTCGTGTTCTTTCTGAATTTCTACAAACGGCAATTGTTCTACGCTATTTTCAAATATTTCCTCTTCACCTATTAATGGCATCGTCTGTGGATCTTCAGCTATGACCTCAGCTAAATTCGTAGTTACTGTAATGTTTGCATCAATCGGCGCAATTAGCTTTTCTTCCATTACCTGCACTACATCTTCCTGTTGCTTTGGGTTCGGCTTTAAGTAACCATGCACAGGTGATGGCACAGTAGAAGGGATAAACTTTTTTCGATTTTGAAGCGGATTTGTAAATTTTGGGTCCACTTTCTGTTCAGCTTGTGGCTTTACTACTTCTTCTTGGCGCTCTTCACGCTTCTGATGTGTCAATTTACGTGTATCCGTTGTCGATCGAATTACACGTGATGAACGCCCTGTTTGCTGACGTCGTTCCAATAATTCGCGAATACCTGAAACCTCAACATCATAAATCTTAGAAACGCCACCATCCTGCTTTAAATGCTTGGGATATTGCAGTTGCCCGTCCACATAATGATTCGTTTCAGTTGATTGTTTTCTTGTTCTTTCTGCAAACTGCTCATCATCTTGAATTATTGGGAATGAAAACTTTTTCCTTTGCTCATTCCTTGGTTGCTGCGGTTCATTATGTAACGGTTGCTGTGATGTTTTTTCTTCTCTTTCATTCTCATCATAGCCATCTATATTATCTTCCTCGATTGCAAAAAACAGTTTATTAAATTGCTTTTTCAGCCAACTCATTAATATTCACTTCTTTCCATCATCATAGCCACGATTATACGCAAATAAAATGCAGTTTCTATGCTAGAAACCTGCTAATCGCATGCTCTCAAAGCATATCATAAATTCACGTGACATTGGACATCTATATGAAGTTTCGTACTAATTATTCATGAACAAAAAAAGCTAGCAACCTGAGATTTCTCCCCTGCTACTAGCTTCCTATATTATTGTGCCAAAGCGTTAAATGCGCTACCTACCTGTGCAGTTTCGTCTAGCACTAAAATACCCTTAGCTTCTGGTGCATTTGGAATTGCTAGCTCACGAGCTGAACAAAGCATACCGAATGAATCCACTCCACGTAAGTTACCAGCTTTAATTAATAAACCTGATGGCATTACTGCGCCAATTTTAGCTACGACTACTTTTTGACCTGCTTCAACATTTGGTGCGCCACATACGATTTGTAATGTTGCATCACCCACGTTTACTGTGCAAACATTTAGTTTGTCCGCGTCAGGGTGTTTTTCTTTCGTCTCAACATAGCCAACCACAAATTTCGGGGAGAAATCTACGTCTAATGTTAAATCCGCTCCATTTGCAGTAAGTGCTGCTTGTAATTTTTCAACTAGTTCTGGTGTTACTTCAACATTACCTGCTACGTCTAATTCAACGTATTTGCTAGCGTTGAAAAGGTTGAACCCTTTAATTTCGCCCGTTGCTTTTTCTGTTAAAAGAACAACGTCACCTTTTACATCAATTACAGTTTCTAAAATTGTTTCAGTTGTTAATTGGACTAACAATACATCGCCCACATGTTGTTTGTTATAAGCTACATTCATTTTTTATCTTGCTCCTTGTTAACTTTGTTTTTTGCCAAAATAAAAATCGGCTCTAGTTTTTCGTTTTCGTAAACGAATGATAATGACGTGATTGGCACAACTCCAACGGTGAAGAAGTGCATTGTCATTTGCGCTAATACATCATACCCTACTTCATTGCGAATATCACCAATAATTAATACATCTTGGTGTGGCACTGATACCGTCATATCGCCTTCAACTTTCGCCTTCATCTCATTTAAGAATGCTTTATTTAAAATACGAGACGCATCATAGCCATCATTTTGATTTAGGAAGTAAAAAATGTTCCCTGAAACTTCATCGCGTTTAAAACTAGTCGGCAATTGTTTCACTGTAAAACTTGCTGCCTCACGAACTTGATCAGCAGATAAAGAAAGCTGAGACAGCATTTTTTCATCCACTAATCGATAAGTCGTGCCTAAATCTAGCGCATAATAAATCCGTGTTTCAGCCGTATGATTTGTTGTAATGAAGGCATTACCTTCAGCAGATTTTTTCGCGAATGAAGTTGAACGAATAATCGGGAAAATTTTAGACTGCGCACTGAATCCTTGCGCTACTTCCCTCTCCATCGCTTTAAATGTTTGCTCAACCGTGTATATTACTTCGTCGATTGCTGCATCCTTTTTCAGCTCATATTTAGCAAGTACGCCACCAATCGAAATTTCCATACCTCGCTGTAATGTACTATGTTCAAGGCGAAGCTTGTCATATTTTTCATCAAAGGTAAATTGGTATGTTTCTTCGCCCAACCGCTGTTTCATAATTTTTACTAATTCAGGTGATTTCATTATGCTTCACTCCTTTTTCTCTTGTTTTCCATAAAGAAACGGCTCACCTTTTCGTGAACCGAATGTATCGATAGTTCTATTTACTATTGTAGCTGAAATTATTTAACAATCTCAACGGAACGAACGATAGCCATCATTTCTTCTAATTTACTATCAATTTTTTTATCATTCGTGACAGTTGAAAGTTTGACGCCACCTATGCTCACGATAAGTTCATATTGTTCTTCACTATATTCACTTACAGCCACAAAGCCAAATTCTTTCTCACCTTCAATTGTTTCGATATTCACCAAAGACTCTTCTCTATTTTGCACTAATAAATCGTAATTTAACTTACTTGTAAGTGATTCATTTTCATTAATAAATAGAATATATTGTTGGTCATCTGACTTAAGTAAATAGTTCGATGTATCCTCTGTCATTTCAATGTTGAACGATTCTGGTAAGTACAGTGATAAATGCTCCTGCTGAATATTTGCAGTTACAGGCTCCTGATTAAATGCCGCCTGTGCGTTGGCAATTCCTTCATTCACTTGTTCATCAAGTGTCATCCCACAGCCCGATAAAAATAAGGTTGTAGCAATAAAAAAACCACCTTGAATCATTTTACGCATACTTATTCCTCTCTTTCATACAACTTACTTATTTTACTTGAAATTGCTCATTTTTCCCAAGCCTTTTGCTCACAATGAATTTTACTTACTTTTTTTTACATACTATCCAATTTATCGTAGTAATATACTTGACCGATTAAGAGCGTCACAATATGCTCGAACATCGCCTTTCGGTCCACTAAACCGTTTGTGAAAATGCCAACAGCGCCTGCATGATGCCGAATATTCTTAGTGTTTGTGTAACGATCCATTACCGGCCCAAGTTCTTGCCCAGCTCTAAGTTCTATTGCGATTTCTTCCGGTAGCATAAACGCCGCTCCTGCTGCACTATATACAGTCCCATTACGGAGCACAACAGCCCCCCAATTTACGCAATACATGATGCCATCGATTTCTTCAACCCCACCTTCTAAGCCAAAGCTATAATCAGCATCCGTTAATTGCTGCGTATTCCTTGCGCGATTTATCGCTCCTCGCCTAGTTTCCTCATTTGAAAAGGGCTGCTCTGATACGCCCGACTCCACGTTCTTATGTATGAAAGTTGCATCTTCCCAAAATTGCAGCGTGATTGTTTCCACTGCTTTAGTTTTTGCTTTATTCATAGTACCGATAGCAATTTGCACCATTTCACGCTCCTACTTTTTTCTAAACTTATTATAACGGTAAATGATGGTAACTTGGTGAATGTAATGAAATTGTAAAAAAGAAAGCCCTCTCGAAATCGGACTACTCATTTCGATGGGCTTTCAAATTTTATAAGAAATACACTTTTTAAAGAAGTGGTTTCCGCGTTCATTCACTAGAATATGAGTTAATTAAACGTTTGCGCGGATTGAATCAAGCGTTGATTTATCTGCAGTTTTAACAAGCTTCACTAATAATTCTTTCGCTGCTGCATAATCATCCACATGGATAATTGATGCTGCTGTGTGGATGTAACGAGAGCAAATTCCAATTACTGCTGAAGGAACTCCATCATTTGAAATGTGAACATTCCCAGCATCCGTACCACCTGGTGACACGAAATATTGGTAAGGAATATTATTTGTTTCCGCCGTGTCTAAAATAAATTCGCGCATGCCTCGGTGCGTTACCATTGTACGATCAAAAATACGTAGTAATGGTCCTTTGCCTAGTTGGCCGAATTGATTTTTATCACCTGATGTATCATTCGCTGGAGAAGCGTCTAATGCGAAGAATAAATCTGGCTTGATCATGTTCGCAGAAACTTTCGCGCCGCGCAGACCTACCTCTTCCATTACGTTTGCACCTGAATAAATATGCGAAGAAACTTTTTCTCCATGTAATTCTTTTAATAGCTCGATTGCAAGACCACAGCCGTAACGGTTGTCCCATGCTTTTGCCATAATTTTATTTGGATTTGCCATCGGAGTAAATGGGCAAATAGGAATGATTGATTGACCAGGGCGTACGCCCATACTTGTTGCATCTTCTTTAGAATCTGCACCTATATCGATTAACATATTTTTTATGTCCATTGGCTTCGCACGCTCTGCATCAGTTAAAAGATGTGGAGGGATTGATGCAATAACACCCGGAATTTCACGGTCATTTGTGTAAACTGTCACGCGCTGTGCAAGCATCACTTGGTTCCACCAGCCACCTAATGGTTGGAATCGAATCATACCGTTTTCAGTAATTGACGTAACCATGAACGCTACTTCGTCCATATGACCTGCAACTAGAATTTTTGGTGCATCAGACGTTTCAGCATGACGCACGCCGAAAATACCACCTAAATTATCTTGAATGATTTCATCTGAATATTTTTCAAGTTCAGAACGCATAAATTGACGGACAGCACGCTCATTCCCTGGTGCGCCAGGTAGTTCTGTTAATGTTTTAAATAACTGCATTGTTTCTTGATTCAAGAGAAACACTCCTTCTTAACTATTTTAAAATTCTGCCATTTCATTATAGCATAATTTCCCTCCGATATTTCGCCAATCGAACTTTCTGTTTTTTACATTACAGTCTATTCCAAATATGCTAAAGTAAAAGAAAAAGTATTGGAGGAATTGTTTTGAAATTACGTGACGTTGCAATCGGAGTAGTTGCCGGTTTCGCAGCTGCAATTATTATTAAAGAAATTAGTGATAAAGCAGTTCCATACAAATCAGCCGATGAAGTTTTGGCAAATGTAAAAGCACAATTTAAAAAAGAAGCACCCATTGATGGCTCGTGGGTTTATATGAAACCCGAACAATTCGATAATGGATATGCTGTTATCCCCGTCTATCGTGGCGGAATCTCTCGAACGAGTAACGATGAATCCTTCACTTATGAATTCGTGGCAGATGCACACCAAGGAATTCTATTAGAAGTCTCAAAGGTTTAACTTTATATAGGGAGACCAGCTTTTTTAGTTTTGTCTCCCTTTTACTTAGGGGTATTTCAGCTTAGACGAAAGGACGCAATATATGGGCAAGAAATTTTGGACAGTTGTTATTACATTTTGGCTTGTATTACTTATTGCAGGTTACGCAAGCTATCTGTACATAGATCAAATGCAAGAAGACGAGCGTAAAGATTTTATTTTTAACTATGTGTATGCCGAAGAAAACGACACGGCAGCGAGCAATATCAATTTAAATTTCGATAAAGTTTCCTATACTGCGGATAATTTTATAAATAAGGCACTGCAAATGCATACTGATTTATCGATACTTGAAACTAAAATTAGCGGAAAGCTACCTTCGGCGGATGACGAAGTAAGAAAAGCGGCACTTTCACAATCAATTAAAGCCTATCAAACTGCGAAAAATTTTGAGCCCCAGTTCGCTAACATTGAATTATTAGATACTGGTGTACTCCAACGCAAGCAATTAGAAAAGCTAGCGACTTATGCACGTAATTACATACAGGCATATTCAACTTATTTTGTTATCAGTGCTAATGCATTTAAAACCGCTAAGCGTGCTTCGATTGATGAGGACATGCAACATGCAAGCGCAAATCTCCAAGCTACAAAGACTTCTTTTCTAGAAGTACTAGATCGTTATATGCCAAAGTAAAAATATTGCACTTATTCAATAAGCCTATCGTAAAAGCACTTTTACGTTAGGTTTTTTTATGAAGTTTAAAGAAACTAGTTGAATTAAAATTCACTATATATTATATTTATACAAAATAACACGTTAGGAGATGAGAAAAATGATCCAGGAAGCAACCATGACTGATGCTGCCATTATGGTCGATTTGATGCACAATGCATTTGAAGAATACCGCAACACAGCTTATTCATCTAGTGCATTAGACGAAACAATGAATACCGTGATTGAAGGGTTTTCAAATGGCACGAAATCACTAATTTTATATAATGAATATCAAGAAGCGGTGGCTATGGTCCGCTATACTACATCACAAGGCTTCCTGCATTTTTTCCGTCTCGCCGTCAAACAAACTGCACAGGGAAAAGGGTATTCTAAGCAACTTTTATATGTACTTGAGAAAATTGCACATGCACATAAACTCCCCTTTTTAACTTGCGAAGTGCGTTCGAATGTCCCTAGAAATGTGCAGCTTTACACAAAAATTGGCTATGAAGAAGTAGAATCAAAGGTCGTAAAGCAAACTGCAGAAGCGAATATTAAAATTTTAACAATGGTCAAAAAACTAATAGATGCATAAATATGTGAAAAGGCGAGCTCGTAAGTTTCCACTTACAAGCTCGCCCCTTCAATTTATTCAAATTTAATTTTCGCAACGTTTGTGCGCGGTACGCTTTTCACGATTTCTTTTCCTAATGCGTCCCACTGTACCATACGATAATACGCATCATGATAGAAAATAAATGAATACCCAGCTTCAAGGGCTTCCTTCATCAGCTTTTGCTTCGCATAAACGCTCGTCATTGGGTAATCATCGTAAGCGAGTACCCATAATGGATTTTGATGCGCATGAGTTGGCATAATATCAGCCATATGCAAAAGCACCTGACCATCCTGTTCAAGGCGAATGACCGCATGTCCATTACTATGCCCACCTGTATGCTGCATCACTATGCCTGGCACAACTTCAAGCTGTCCCATATACGGCTTCACTAAATGCTGCACAGGCTCCCAATTTTCTTTCCAATACGTATTACGTGAACGAATATTCGGTTTGCGCATTTCGTCCCACTCAATTTGCGTCACTAAAATTTCAGCATTCGGGAATACCGGAACTAGCTGGTCGCCTTCCCAATGGGTTAAGCCACCTGCATGATCAAAATGCAAATGCGTCATTAAAATCACATCGATATCAGCCGTCGTTAAGCCAAGCTCAGCTAGGCTTGCCTCAATCGTCGACTCCTCAGAAACACCGAAATTGCGTAGTTGCTTTTCAGTTAGCTTACCCGCCCCAACGCCTGTATCGATTAAATAATTTTTACCATTATACTGAATTAAAATAGGCTCGCATGCAAGCTCAATTTGATTCAGCTCGTTCACTGGATATTTACGTGACCATAGCGCTCTTGGCACAACGCCAAACATCGCTCCACCATCAAGCGCCGTAACGCCACCATTTAACCAGCTTAACTTCATTGCACCCCATTGGTATTGATCCATCCTGCATATCCCCTTACCCTGCAATTATTTTGTTTTAAATTGACATTCTAAACGGTAAATTGGTTGACCTTTTGCCGAGAATTTCTCCTCGTATTCAGTTTTCACGTTATCTGCTGGCTCGTTCGCATGTAAATCTAAAGATACATAGTTTAAGCTCATGCCATACTCATTCATACTCACTAGGGAATATTCAAATAAGCCGCGATTATCCGTTTTAAAGTGGATTTCACCATTATCTATTAATACATTTTCATAGATTGAAAGGAAACCACCATGCGTTAAACGACGCTTAGCATGACGCACTTTTGGCCATGGATCTGAGAAGTTTAAGTAAACACGGCTAACATCGCCTTTTGCAAAGTACTTAGCTAAATCCTCTCCATTTACTTTTAAAAGACGTAAGTTTGCAGGTTTTTCTGCTTCCACAATACGCTCTAATGCACATACGATTACGCTATCAAATAACTCAATACCGATATAGTTAATGTCTGGATTTTGCTTTGCCATCCCTAATACGAATTGGCCTTTCCCTGTTCCTACTTCAATGTGAATTGGATTATTGTTCCCAAATGCTTCATGCCATTTCCCTATTAAATTTTCAGGATTTGGAATGATTACATCTTCATGCTCACCAATATATTCTACTGCCCAAGGCTTATGTCTTAATCTCACTGTTAGGTATCCTCTTTTCATTAAAAGTTCATTGCCCATTATAACGGAAAATGAACTATATTTCCTTGTTTATGTTTACTATTTTGCTAATTTCCAATAATTCGGTTGCACCTTACATATAATTGGGGCTGCAGCAGTATCGATTAACAACATTTCTCCATCTGCATGGAATAGTAAATTTTCATGCATTGTTAGCTTGAAGCTTGAAGCTGACATCTGTTCAATCTCTTTAAAGCCCGTATGTTTACCAAAAAACACCGTGCTAAATACAAGTAATAATTTCATCCGACTTAAATTATGTACAACCGTTAACTCTAGCTGAGAATCATTCGTTTTTGAATATGGAGAAATTATCATACCCCCACCAAAAAAGGGCTGATTTGATACCGTCACAAACCATACCTTCTGAAATGTTCGCTCTTCGCCATCCGTTGTCACAGTTAAGTCAAATGGCTTAAATGTAAAAAGACATTTCACTAAATAAAAGGCATAACTTAACTTACCCAGCCCTAATTTATTAAATCGCTTTTTCACTTTCGACTCATTCGCTGCAATTGCAACCGTCGCGTCAAAACCAATGCCACAGTTATTGACGAATGATGTTGTTTGATTGCCTGCTTCAATTAGGCCAAGATCATGTGTCGTAGATTTGCCCTGCTGTAAAAATCGCTCAATTTCTCGAGCCGTTTTAAAGGAACCATAGCCGCGATTAAAATCATTGCCTGAACCCGCACTTACCACGCCAAGCATAACATTAGAGCCGGCGTCAAGACCATTTAATGCTTCATGGATGGAACCATCTCCACCAACCACAATGATGACAGTCGTTTCATCGACTAGCTTTGCTTCATTACATAGCGCACGAACAAGTTCTATTGCGTGTTTTTCGTACTGCGTTATATGCGCTTTATACGGGACGGTTAATTGTTCTTTCACACGCTGCCATTTCTTCGCTCCTTGTCCGTTACCAGCACGTTCATTAATCACAAAGTGTAGCATGGAAATTACTTCTCCTCCTCCTCCGGTAAATCGACTTGCCAAATATCACGATTGAAAGATGTTGTTTGCACTTTATTTAAAATTGCTTGTGCTGCTCGAATTTGCATATGCTTCATTGGCGAATGTGAACGACGCGTCGCTTCCATCCATTCTGGGAACTTTCGTTTATCCACAAACTGTACATTATATACTGACCCTGGATAATCGATATAGCCATTACGTGTTAGCAATACTTTACGAATCGGCATATCCACACCCTCAATGGCAAACATTTGCTTCAAAATTGTCTCCATTCGGTCTAATTGAATAATTGGATTGAGCATTTTCACATCTGCAGTCCCAACCTTTTTCGTCCAAAAACGTTCGCTACTCCCCACATAAACAGCCTGATTTTCGCGTTCAATAACCGTAACGCAAATACATTCTGTCGGTGTCATAATAATAATATCTAACTCAATCGGCGCCTTTTTCAGCTGCACAATTGGGTAATATAAAATTAAATAATTATCCGGTAAAGTTTGGAGCATCGAACGCAGAAGTGTATCGCGTAAAAACTTAGGATCCACATACGATTTTTCACGAAGTGTTGAGCTCGCCCACTTTAATTGAAAATGGAAAAATTGATCAATATACATTTTTTTCAGCTCTGGCATTGTTTGTGGTTGAAATACGATATTTGCTTCAAAATGCAGAGATGTTTCCTCATCTGGTATATAGTCTTCATTTAATTCACTTGTCGTATCTAGTTGTTCTAACTCAGAGTTTATCTCTGCCTTTTTACGCTTTTGAAAAAACCTACGTATATTTGAGAATTTCCCCTGTACAGGTACTTCTTCCTCAATATGCTCCCACGTCGGTATTTCTCCACCTTGCTCCCAATGCATTTTAACTCGGTCCCACTGCCCTTTTTTTAAGCGAATAAATTGTGTAGGATATCGTGTTAAATCTTGTTGGTAGCGTGACGTATAATCCTGTAGCTTAATTAATTGTGCCATCTATTTTCACTCTCCGTTAATAAGACAAATCTATCTTACTATTTATTTTACAGGAGCATGTCAAAAAAAAATAGAGGCTTGGCCCGGAAGATGTCGAATCATGACTTTAAATAGTTGGAATTAATAAAATTAAACCAATTGATATTTAGACATTAATACACCGAATGAGGGATTCTATTGATGTAAAACCAATAAAATCCCCCTTATATTATATTGCTAGAAGAAGAAGAGTGAAGTTAATGCGATGCCTGTAATTGCGCCTAACGCAATCCCATAGCCAAATCCTACCCCTGCTCCTGCTCCAAATCCCCAAAAACCAATCCCGTAGCCACCAGAATTATTATCTGGCATGATCCAAACTTGTCTATTATCCACTTTTGTTATAACACCGCAATGTACATTCCCTTTATTATCCGTTATTCTTACATGCTTCCCTTGATACTTACAGCATAAATTATAAGCCTGATTTCCGTTCATCTGCTATCCCCTCCCTTCATAGAAACGGTCTATCATTATATGTTTGAGATTTCCGTACACACAAGCGCATCGTCTAGTTCATACATTAAGAAATAAAGGGGGGGAAACCTATGTCAGTTATTCACACACAACATCTTTTTGAAGAAGAGAACAATCGAGAGAAACTAGCTTGTGATTTAGTAAAGATAATTTTTCCAGGTACACCACCTGAAGCGATACAATATGAACTCGTACAACAAGGTTTACTTCAAAAAGGTAAAAAATCTTTATCTCTTGTTGCTTGGCAACTAATAGACCATCAATATAAGGATCTAAAGTTTGAATGGGATGGTCCTGATATCCCCATTTATATTTTCCCAATAGAAAATGGGTTCTCAAAAAACGGGATTGCCTATCGAGATGGGATTTGCCTCTTTATTTCTGAAGGTTTAACAGAAAAAGAATTACACGCCCTCTTTACACACGAATATCACCATATGTGTCGTCGAGCATTTGTGAATGATCCACCAACATTAATGGATTCGCTTATAATTGAAGGCCTAGCAGAGGATGCTGTAGAGAATTTATTTGGGATGGATGCATTAAGTTCTTGGACACGACGCTACTCTATAAATGAAGTAAAAAACTATTGGGATTCACATTTTATGCCTTCACTCTATCTAAAAGGATTACACCATCACAAACCTTTTTTATTTGGCGACAATCTATTAAACTTACCCCCTTGGATTGGGTACTGTACGGGGTATCGGATTGTTCAAGCTTACAAGGAAAGATGCGGTCCGTTCAGCATAAAAGACCTTATACAAATAAAAACTGAAGACATCATTGATGGTGCTGGATTTAAACGAGGTTAAATTTGTTGCAAAAAAACTCCCATGGCTAATTTTTCTTTAGCCAACAGGAGTCAAATCATTCTTATTGATATAAGGATAATTTAGCAATACCAACTGATTTTTGAGAGCGGATTACATCTAGATCTATGGTTATACTAGCAATTAGCAACATCTTAGCCAATTCCTTTATAAGGTTTTATCTAAAGCTATCCTTTCTGGCTTTAAATTGCGCTTCGTCCCTTAATTGTTTTTCCATATTGTAGATAGAACGTGAACGACGTGCGTTTTTTTCCTCTAGATTTTCTAGTTCTTCTACATCAGCTACGAATTCTTTGCTAATTTCAGCTTCTTCAATATTCTTCTTCGTATTCACAATCATTTTCTCCAGACTTAGCGCATTATTGGATTTTTTCTGTTTTTTATTTTCCATCATTTTGCCTCCTAATTCATATTGGAATTGCTTAATTAGTTTGTTTTTCTTCGTTTAATTTATGCAGAAAAAAATACCCTTCAATTTGGATGGATTCCTAATTTCTCACCTTAATACTTATCCATTACTCGCTACACGAAACTATTATTGTGAAAGTTAAAATAATAAATGGGTTATTTTCTATAATAAGTTATTATAAGTTTAAGATTTATATTTTAGGGAGGTTATTAGTATGAAAAAAACATTTGAAGTTATGTTTAATGATCACCATATTCAAGTAGAGAACAACTGGTTTACAGGAGAAAAACTATATGTAGATGGACAATTACAGGATGAAAATCTCGGACTTGGTATAAGAGGTATATTAAATGGTGAATTAAAAGACATTGAAGATAAAAAAAGTATTAAAGTAGCTCTCGGTGGTTTTTTTAAAATTAACTGTAGGATATTTGTTGGCCATAACTTAATCTATCCTAAAAAGAAATAATTTAATTATTCTCCCTAAATTATTTCCACAGTGTAACAAAACATGATTTTATAAAATAATGTCCCAAAATCTAGTTTCGGGACACAAAAAAACACTTAAGACTTTGTCATATCAATGTTTTAAGTGTTTTCTTTATTTAAAGCGCAGCTGGCAGATAACTTCAAATAAAAGTCCTATTTATGAAGACTACTAACAATCAGAAGGCGGGCCGACTTAATAGGTCATATCCATGTGACAACGTCAGCATTAGCACGTCCTGTTCGTCAGACCCCTCACTTATTGGTGTTTTACTCTACCTTTAGTACAATCACAATCAACAAAACAACATTAATAATAAAAAAAAGAGGCATCCTAATGAAAGGATACCTCTTTTTTTGCTTTACATCATTAAAATTAAAGTTTTACGATGTTTGTAGCTTGTGGTCCACGTTGGCCGTCTTCTACAGAAAATTCAACTTTTTGACCTTCGTCAAGTGATTTGAAACCGTCACCTTGGATAGCTGAGAAGTGAGCGAATACGTCTGCTCCGCCTTCAACCTCGATGAAACCGAAACCTTTTTCTGCGTTAAACCATTTTACTGTACCTTGTGTCATTTAAATGACCTCCATTAATTATATTTAATAAGATCACATTTTTCCAAAAGAAAAAAATTCACATATTACAAAAAGTACCCAATAAAACACGAATACACTCTGTAATAGGTGAATTAATTGTTTTCTTGTAACCATCTTATTAACTTTATTATACAATATAAAATTACGTTTGTCTAGTACAAATCG
>JAZLIT010000008.1:0-17911 GCA_045617525.1 Solibacillus sp.
AAAGATAGCTATGGGATTACTTTCCTTTATGCCTGAGCATAAGGATATTAAACGTCTCATGGAAACAATTCAATTATATGAGCAAAGTGAACAATGGATTTTATATTTATGGAAAAAGGACGAGGAGTATGTTGGTGCAATTGGCCTGAAGTTTGAGGGCGATACAGCTGTGATTCAACATATTACGGTAATTCCTTCTTATCGCGGTGAAGGCGTAGGAACGGAAATGGTGACAGAGTTGCTAGAGTTGGATCAATTTGAATCAATTAGCGCTGTTGACGAATCAAAACCCTTTATTCAAAAATGTATGACGATGTTAAAAGGAGCAGACGCGAAGTAAGCGTCTGCTTTTTCTTATGGAGGGTGAGGGGAATTGGGGAATCCGCCGAGTTTGTGTCTGAATCCGGGAAAACGAAAGGAATCCGCCAAATTTGTGTCCAAATCCGCCAAAGTGAAAATAATTAATATAAATATCAAAATTTTGTTACGTGGGTGAAGGAAAAGAGAAGTTCCAGCTCCAAGTAGGCTTGAGCGGCGAAGGTATTAGTCAAAATTGTGGCCATATTAGTCAAAATCCAGTGGGTATTAGTCAAAATGAAAATCTGTATCATTTTTTGATAGTTTTTTGCGCGGCTTCAGTTAATTTTTGAGATGGGGCAGCCGGCAGCCCGCGGCCAAAATCGTTGACCGATGTTCAGCCCAGGATACTTGTAAGCTCATGCAGCTCCGCAAGCCCTGGTGCCAAACCGGTGTCAAGCTCATGCAAACGCTGCGCCGCGGCCCAAGCATCAGGTTAGGCGCGGGTGCGAAAACAAGTCCGCACCCGCGCCCCACTCACGCGCCACGCTCACGCAATCGCTGCGCACGTTCCTCGATTACTTCCGAGCGGTCACGCAACATGTGTTTATGCTGGATAAAATGGGGATCTTCCTTAGGCAGCCTAGAAATTAATTCAGCGACGGCTTGCGCTAGTTCTTCGTCGGTAATAACAATAGTAAATGTTGTAAAATCCTGTTCTTCGTTAACCGCTTTTAAAGCAGATTCTACACCGTGCAGAAACGCTGCAAAATCAATTTTCTCGGAAAAAAGTGTGTCGGTAGAGTCGTGTAAAATCCGCAGCCCATTCGACAACATGCGACGAGCTCCGCGTATATTGCCACGACGCCAATGATAAAGCCCGGTTGCAGCTTGAATATAGCCAACGAGTGGATGCTCTTTTTGGCCAGGCGCTATTTCCTTCCAATATTCCTCGAGCACCTCATGACATTCGAAATAGTCTTGATTCCCGTTGAAATATGTACAATAATCGATAAACAATGGGTGAAACAAAGGATGCATTCTAATCACCTTTCCTCTATACTTAATTAGAACAAAAAACGACAGGTGGTACGTATATGTCCTATGAAGTAAAACTTGATGCCTTTAGCGGGCCGCTTGATTTATTATTACATTTAATTAACCGATTGGAAATTGATATATATGATATTCCGATGGCAGCACTGACTGGCCAGTACATAGATCATATTCACGCGATGCAGGAGCTCGAACTAAACGAAGCAAGTGAATATCTAGTCATGGCTGCAACATTACTTGCAATTAAGAGTCGAATGCTGTTGCCGATTAACGAGGGTGAAGAGTTTGAAGATGCGCTTAATATTGACGAGCCCGATCCACGTGAAGAGCTAGTATCACGTTTAATAGAATATCGTAAGTATAAAGAGGCTGCAGGTGAACTGCAAGAGTTAGAGAAAGAACGTGCACTTGTCTTCACGAAGGCACCAACTGATCTCTCTGCATTTATGCCAGGCGAGCAACTTGCACTTTTCGACACGAATATAAACGTTTATGACATGCTTAGTGCATTCCAAAAGCTAATGCGCCGTAAACAATTAAAAAAACCGCTCCAAACACGCATTTCACGACAAGAAATTTCTGTGAAAGATCACATGGTTTCGGTCGTAAATCAGTTGAAATTAGGCGGAGGGAAAGTCATGTTTTCAGAGCTTTTCCCATATGATGATAAATCAACACTTGTATTAACATTCCTTACTTTACTCGAGCTTATGAAAAGGCAAATGGTCTTTGTGGAACAACAAAACAACTTCGAGGATTTAACGGTGTATTTGCAGAAGGAGGAAATTGTTGATGAACTCGAAGAAATTATTGAGTAAAATTGAAGCATTATTATTTGTAGTAGGTGACGAAGGAATTTCAGTAAAGCAGCTTGCAGTCCTGCTTGAAACTGAAAGAATGGATATCGAAGCAGGTTTATCAGAGCTTGCTAGTATGTATCGTGAAAATGAAAGTAGCGGTATTATGCTGAAGGAGCTTGCAGGCACGTTCCAATTGACGACAAAGCCAACTATGTCTGAAACGATTAAAAAGCTCGTTGAAAATCCGACATCACAGGTGTTAACATCAGCATCATTAGAAGTGCTTGCGATTGTTGCCTATAAAGGACCGATTACAAGAGCGCAAATTGAAGACCTACGTGGTGTTAAATGTGAGCGCCCGCTTCAAACACTTGTGTCACGCGCGTTAATCCAGGAAGCTGGACGTGCGGAAGGTACAGGTCGCGCCATTCTTTATGCAACAACGAAAGAATTTCTAAATTATTTTGGTTTAAACGGGTTGGATGAATTACCGCCGCTTCCTGAACAAGTAACTCAAGAAGAGGAAGGCGACACAGATTTATTTTTCTCAAATTTCAAAGAAGAATTTGGCATGAAAGGATGACGGCTTGAAAAAAGTTTCATTGCTAATTGCTGTCCTATTTTTATTGAATGCTTCGCGAGGGTACGCGTCGTATGTGGTGATTGACGCGCATACGTCACGTGCTCTTTTTGCATCCTCACCCCATGTACAACAGCCAATTGCGAGCTTAACGAAAATGTGGACAGCACTCGTTGTAATTGAAAATAGTAAGCTAGATGAAAAAGTAATTGTTTCTAAAAAGGCTTCCTTAAGTGAAGGATCCTCACTCTATTTAAAGGAGGGTGATGAAAAGACGGTGGAGCAACTGCTTTACGGACTAATGTTACGCTCTGGTAATGACGCAGCAATGGCGTTAGCCGAGCATGTAGGCGGCAGTGAAAATGGCTTTGTGTATTTAATGAATGAGCGCGCCGAAATCGCTGGCCTTAATAACACCAATTTCACTAATCCATCCGGCTTGCATAATGAACTACATCTTTCAACGGCATATGACACGGCGAAAATGCTGCAAATTGCGATGAAAAATCCCACATTCGCAAAAATCGCAAGCACGACAGAATATCAGGCGCAGTATCTATGGGAAAACAAGCATAAATTACTGTCGCGCGATGTAGGGGCCATTTCTGGTAAGACTGGCTACACGAAAGTTGCGGGAAGAACGCTTGCGACCTATTTTGAGCGAGATGAAAAGCAAATGATCGTTGTTACTTTAAACGAGCCCGATGATTGGAACTTCCATATACATTTGGCTAACCAAGTCGATGAAAAGTATGAAAGACAGCGGATTCTAAAAAAAGGGAAATATAAATTGAAAGACCGTTCAATTCGCATTGATGAGCCAATTTATTTATTACTAACGGATGAAGAAGTTAAACAAGTAAATCATACATTATATGTGCCAAGGAATTTAATCTCAGGTACTGGTGCTTGGCAAGTTCAACTTGGTAACGTTCCTATTCACACGTTCCTAGTCGAGACGAAAGCATTGAAAAAGTGATATCTTGGTGGGATATTTCTCAAATATCCCCATGCTTGTATAGGAGTAAGCAGTTTTTCTTTATAAATTCATAAAAGTATGCCATAATTTTATGAGATTAAAGGCGATACATGAAGTTTTAGTCGGGAATATTTTCGCGACTCTTTTTTTTGTTGAAATTGTATTTTAACAGCTAGATAAAGGCAGCAAAATGCATCCGTGCAGAACTGAAATCGATAGCTTTTTTCTAATAACTCAATGAGGTGATCTTATGGAAAGACTACAAAAAGTCATTGCTTACGCGGGTGTTGCATCACGACGTAAAGCAGAACAATTAATTGTTGAAGGTAAAGTTAAAGTAAACGGAGAGGTTATTCGAGAGCTGGGCACAAAAGTATCAGCATCGGATTCAATCGAGGTTGAAGGTGTTAAATTAGAGAAAGAAGATAAAGTCTACTTCTTACTATACAAACCACGCGCATATATTTCTGCTGTAACGGATGATAAAGGCCGTAACACAGTAACTGATATTTTCAAAAAACAAGTACACCAACGTATTTTCCCAGTCGGACGTTTAGATTATGATACGACAGGTTTATTATTATTAACAAACGATGGCGAATTCTCAAATCAAATGACGCATCCAAAATTTAAAATTGATAAAACGTATATTGCACGTGTTAAAGGTGTACCGGATAAAAAAGGCTTAATGAGCTTGCAAAATGGTATTAAACTTGAAGACGGTAAAACGGCTCCTGCAAAAGTAATGATGACAAGTTTTGATGAAGCTGGTAAAAAAGCAATTTGTGAAATTACGATTCACGAAGGACGTAACCGCCAAGTACGTCGTATGTTCGAAGCAATCGGCACACCAGTTGTAAAACTTAAGCGTGAGCGTTTTGCTTTCTTAGACTTACGTGGACTTGTACCAGGTGAATACCGTGAACTGACAAAACACGAAGTAAAACTACTTCGCGTATTAGCTGAAACTGGTAAAATTGATAAAAACTAGTGAAATTGTGTAAACGTTCATAAATCATTCAAAAACTTGTGTTTGACTCCTCCTATAATTTGTTATAATTGGAAAGAGCGTTTTCAAGCGAGCGAGGGGATTGAGTCCGTGGATAAAAAGAAAAAAAGGTCTATAACTCGAGGCATCATTTTAACGATACTGGCTGTAGCAATAGGCTATTCCGTCTATGTGAGCGCTATGAAGGAAGAAGTTGAAGTGATTAAAGTTGGCTCAAAGGCTCCTGACTTTGAATTAACCGATATATTAGGCGTAAAGCATCGCTTGTCTGATTTTGAAGGACAAGGGGTTGTCTTAAACTTTTGGGGTACTTGGTGTGCACCTTGTGAACGTGAATTCCCAGCGATGGAAAACCAGTACGCTGATTTCGCGGATAAAGGAGTAGAAATTATTGCGGTAAATTACGCACAGTCTGATTTTGAAGTGAAAAAATATGTGCAAAATATGGGGATGACCTTTCCTGTAGCAATTGATAAGAAAAAATCAGTATTTGCAGCCTATAATATTGGACCACTTCCAACAACAATTTTTATTGATTCCACTAGTAAAATTGTAGAAATTAGTAAAGGCGAAATGTCTGAGAAGCAAATAAAAGATTCAATGACAGCAATTATGCCAAGGTAAGGAGCTCTAATAGATGGAGAATTTACGCTGTGAATGTGGACAAGAAAATCCATTTGGCACGAAGCTCTGTGCGAAGTGTGGACGTCCGCTGACAAAGGATGAGCAGGAGCAAAAGTTCGCAGATATGCGCTACGACGGGACTGCTATTCGTTCGAAAACATATAACAAATCAATTATAGATAAAGTGTGGAATTTTTTCTCAAGTGTAAAAGTTGGGATTTCGTTAATTATTATTAACTTAATCGCAGCTTCACTTGGAACGATTTTACCGCAAGAGTTCTATGTAAGTGCGGGAACAGCAGCGGAAAAGGCTGCCTACTATGAGCAGATGTACGGTTCATTAGGGAAGCTTTACTATAATTTGGGATTATCGAATACCTATTCATCTTGGTGGTTCCAGATTTTAGTTGGATTACTGGGTATATCAATCATTATTGCGAGTATTGACCGCGGAATTCCATTACATAAGTCGTTAAAAAATCAACGCGTGAAACGTCATGCTAGCTTTATGAAGCGTCAACGTGTTGTTGCTGAAGGGCCGTCTTTAGTAGAAGGGCAAGATACGCTTCAACTTGTTGAAGAAGCGCTGAAAAAGCAAAAGTACAATGTACGTCGCGAGGGCAACTCTATTTTAGGGGAACGTGGGCGCTTTGCACGTTACGGTCCATACATTAATCATTTAGGATTAATAGTTTTCTTAGTAGGTGTTATGCTTCGTTTAGTTCCAGGGTTTTATACAGACGAGTCATTCTGGTTGTATGAAGACGAAATTCGAGCGGTTCCCGGAATGGAAGGCTATTACATTGAGAATAAGAGATTCTTATTAGAAACCTATGACAATCAAGCGCAAGGTGAGCAAGTGAAGCAAGGGGTTAATACCATTGCGAAAAACTTCCAAACTGATGTTATATTGTATAAAGCAAAAGACGGGGCTGTACCAGGTCAGGATACCGATTTAGAAGTAGTAAAAGAGTATGATATTCGTGTGAATTTCCCATTAAAGCATGATGGTTTTGCGTTTTACCAAATGGATTATAATTTAAATGAATTAAAAACAATGAAGTTTAAGTTGGCGCATAAAGAGACGGGTACTGAACTTGGTGATGTAAGTGTCGATTTAATCAACCCACAGGATTCTTATGTGATTGATGAAAATACACGGGTGGAATTAGTGTCTTATTATCCAGATTTCTCTGGCTTTATAGACGGCGTCCCGCAGACGGCTACGCAATATCCAAATAATCCGGCCTTCATTTTCAGAATGTTCACACCACAAACACCTGAGGGAGAGACGAGCTTTGTGGCGATCCAACAAACGCTTGAACCACTGGGTGAAAATACGTATAAAATGGCCTTTAACGGTATTGAAACGAGAAGTAAATCTGGTTTAGCTGTTCATAACAATAAAGCAATTCCGATGTTATTTGTCGGAGGGATAATTTTCATGTTCGGAGTCGTAATTGGTGCTTACTTTAATCATCGCCGCGTATGGCTAGAGGTGCTTGAAGATGGTTCGATTCGATATGCAGCACATACGAATAAAAACTGGAGTACGATTAAGAAGGATTTAGATGCAATCGTAGCACATGCGCATTTGCCGCATTATGTCGATCGACAAGATGAGGAAATAGCGCAGAATCAAGGACAAGAAAAGGAAGGTGACAACGCCTTATGAGTTTAATTGATTTAAGTGGAAATCTATTATTTGTTGCGTTCGTATGCTATTTGGTTGGCACATTCTTATTCGGTGGTGCGATTAAAGAGAAGGATGATACGGCCGCTAATCGAGCAGAAAAATGGGGCAGACTTGCAATAATCATTACAATTATTGGTTTGATTTCCCAATTCGGCTATTTTATTACGCGTTGGATTCATACAGGACATGCACCTGTAAGTAATATGTTCGAGTTTACAACAGCGTTTGGTATGTTCATCGTACTTTCTTTTGTCGTTATTTACTTTATGTATCGTGTCGCGGTACTTGGGGTTGTTGCATTACCGATTGCATTGCTAATTATCGTTTATGCATCGATGTTTCCTAGTGAGGTTAGCCCACTCGTTCCATCTTTAAAAAGTAACTGGCTAACAATTCACGTAATTACGGCAGCTGTAGGCCAATCGATATTTGCGATTTCTGCTGTTGCTGGGTTAATCTATTTATTAAAAGAAGTCGACTTATCAAAGCGTTCTAAAGAGCGTTTCTGGTTAGAAGGGATTTTATTCTTCTGTATAATGGTTGTTGGATTCGCTATAGCAACGCTTTCATTTAGCGGGGTGGGTTATGAATCAAAATTTGAATACGTAAACAATATTGGACAATCTGTGAAGGAAACCTATACAATGCCGCCAATTTTTGGCTACACAGATCATGTTCAAGTCGATGAAGCAAGGATGGCACCGCTTGTTGACTTACCGAACATTATTGATTCTCGTAAATTAACGACAGTTGTTTGGTCGGTGTTATTTGGTGGTATTATATACTTGTTGTACCGTTTAATTGTGCGTCGTTCAATTTCTGCGACAGTTCAACCATTAGTGAAACGTGTTAACTCGCAGCTAATGGATGAAATCGCTTATCGCGCAATTATGATTGCGTTCCCGATCTTTACTTTAGGTGCAATATTCTTCGCGATGATTTGGGCGCAAGAAGCATGGGGTCGATATTGGGGCTGGGATCCAAAAGAAGTATGGGCATTAATTACATGGTTATTCTACGCTGCATTCCTTCACCTACGTCTATCTAAAGGATGGGAAGGTAAGAAGTCAGCTTGGTTGACGGTAATTGGCTTCGTCATTATTATGTTCAATCTTGTTGTTGTAAACCTAATATTAGCGGGTTTACACTCGTACGCTTAAGTCGTCATTATTAAAGGTGTAAATAAAGTCGTTTCTTGACTTATTTACATCTTTTTTTGATTGCGAATTATTTGAAATACTACGTTAATTATACATAATTATCTAAAAATTAATTTTATATGCTAATTTTTGTGCTAAATTTTACATATAATAGAATTTTGCTACTACGTGTACTTTTCAATTTGCAAAAGAGAATGTACAATAGAGAGTGTGTTATATAGGTAGATATAGGAGTTTGAGAGGGGTAACATCTGTGGCAGAGAATATTACTGTATTAATTGTAGACGATGAGGATCGTATTCGTCGTTTATTAAGAATGTACCTAGAACGTGAAGGTTACATGGTTGAAGAAGCTGAAAATGGCGACGAGGCAGTTGAAAAAGTATTTGAAAAAGATTACCACTGTGTACTTTTAGATATTATGATGCCCGAAAAAGACGGTCTTCAAGTTTGTGCGGAGATTCGCGAAAAGAAAATGACGCCAATAATTTTATTAACAGCAAAAGGTGAAGAAGCGAATCGTGTTCAAGGCTTTGAGCTTGGGGCGGATGATTACATTGTAAAGCCATTTAGTCCACGTGAAGTTGTATTGCGTTTAAAGGCAATTTTACGACGATCATCTGCTTTAACGCAAATTACAAGCCCTTCATCGTCGAAAGATTTAGTGGTTTTCCCACACTTAACAATTGACCACGACGCGCACCGTGTAACAGCGGATGGGCAAGAGGTTAATTTAACGCCAAAAGAATATGAATTACTTTATTTCTTAGCGAAAGCGCCGGATAAAGTATTTGATCGTGAGCAACTTTTAAAAGAAGTTTGGCATTATGACTTCTTTGGGGACTTACGTACTGTAGATACGCATGTAAAACGACTACGTGAAAAGTTAAATCGAGTTTCTGAAGACGCAGCGAAAATGATCGTAACCGTATGGGGCGTTGGCTATAAATTCGAGGTCGTGAATGAATAGAATATGGAATAGTATTGTCGGGAAGCTATGGGGAACCATTTTGCTTCTCGTTTCCTTTGTCCTCTTTATTTTCACCGTACTCATGCTTGAATTTCTTGGTGATTACCATAATGAGATAGCTGAGCGCTCGCTTCGACAAACTGCTGCGACGATTGCGAGTATTGTGGATGAAAATAATTTTAATGATGCGACCATTGAAATAATCAAAGAGATTATGGTTGAGGAAACGAATGTAATTATTGCAAAATCACCAATGCAAATTTTATATGCGGAGCAGCAAGGGTTAAATAAGGAAAATATACAACATAATATCCTGACGAATAAAGCATTTACTTCTGTTTACGAAAGTAATCAAACAATAGCGAGGGAATTAATCTTACCCTCACATACAGATGAATCGAAAATGGATTCTTATGTCGTATTAGGCTTCCCGTTACAGAATAATCAAGAGCTACATGGTGCGGTATTTATTTACCAAAATCCTGAAGCAAAAAATGCTGCAAGCCAGGAAACGACAACGATCGTTTTATTAGCTGCAACGATCGCCTTTATCTTAACGACGGTATTTGCTTTCTTCTTATCATCACGTATTACGTCGCCACTCCGTAAAATGCGTGAACATGCATTTGAACTGGCGAAGGGTAAGTTTGATTCGAAATTACCGACAACACAAAATGATGAAATTGGTCAGCTTGCGATTGCATTTAATCAAATGGGTCGGCAATTAAAGCATCATTTAGAAGTGATCAATCAAGAAAAAGAGCAGCTTTCGAGCGTATTAACCTCGATGACAGATGCGGTAATTACATTTAATAGTGACCGCTCGATATTGGTGAGCAATCCGCCTGCTGAAAAGTTACTTCAAAAATGGTATGTGAGCAATAAAGCGGTCAGTAATCAACCGATGCCAGCTGAAATTTATCATATGCTTGATCATGTACTAGATTTTGAAGATAAAATTGAAGAAGAAATCGAATTGAATGGTGCTTATTTCGGCGTAACAATCAGTCCGCTCTATAATGGCAATAATGTCCGTGGTGCAGTTGCGGTCATACGTGATAAAACGGAGCAGAATCGCTTGGAAAAGTTGAAATCGGATTTTATCGCCAATGTTTCGCATGAATTGAGAACGCCAATTGCGATGCTTCAAGGCTATTCAGAGGCGATTTTAGATGAGGTAGTGACAACTGAGGAAGATAAAAACGAAATGATTCGCATTATTTATGATGAATCACAACGTATGGGTCGACTTGTGACGGATTTATTAGATTTGGCACGGATGAGCTCAGGTTTTGTGACACTGTATAAAGAAATGGTATCAGTTGTTCCGGTTATTGAGCGAATGACGCAGAAATTTGCGCAAGTGGCAAAAGAGAAGAAAGTCAATTTGATTTTTGACAGTCAAGTGTCGGAAGATTTAATGCTAGAGCTAGATGAAGATCGTATTGAACAAGTACTGACGAATTTAATCGATAATGCGATTCGCCACTCACCGGTTGGCCGTACAGTTACGGTGACTCTGACACAGGAACAGTCCTATTTGAAAGTGGATGTGGCTGATACGGGGGTAGGCATCCCATTAGAAGATTTATCATACGTATTTGAGCGTTTTTACAAGGCTGATAAAGCTAGAACGCGTTCTAAAGGTGGTACAGGACTTGGACTTGCGATTGCAAAAAATATAGTTGAGGCACATGGAGGGAATATTTCGGTAGATAGCGTAGAGAAAGAAGGCACGACGTTTACGTTCTATCTTCCAATTTAATAGTGCTAGAGGCAGCTTAGGAGATGAAAATCTATAAGCTGCTTTTTTTATGGTTACAAAATATGGATTATATTGTTAAAAGGTAGTTATTAATAGGGATAATTTGTTAAAATGAAAAAATATAAGACCTAAGAAACTTTTTCGAATTATAAACGACAAATTTAATGAAGGACGGAGGATCACCTATGAACGAGCATATATTCCATCGATTATATGATGATTACCATAGCGATGTATTTCATTTTTTAATTTATATGCTGAAGGACCGTGCTACTGCGGAGGATCTTTCTCATGAAGTATACATTCGTGCGATCAAAGCGTATGAACGCTTTGAAAATAAATCGAGTGAAAAAACATGGTTATTCGCGATTGCTAAAAATGTAGCAATTGATCATTTCCGAAAGCAAAAAGTTCGTTCGCAGTATGCGTTCGATTTTTTTGACTGGGAATCTGAACAGTTAATTGGAATCGATAAATCACCTGAAGAAATTTCGATTGGCAACGAAGAGAATGTGCAGCTGTATCGAGCTTTAGATGAGTGCTCTGGGGATCAAAAAGTCGTTATCATCTTACGTTTTATCCAACAATTATCAATAGCAGAAACAGCTAAGGTACTTGAATGGAGCGATTCGAAAGTGAAGACAACACAACACCGTGCGATAAAACAACTGAAATTATTGATGGCACAAAATGAAAGTGAGGCGAAGCTAGGATGAATGACAATAAATGGGGAGAGCTAGAAATTGAAAAAGCACTTCAAAATAGTCCAAAAATCCAAGATACGCGCTCAAAGGAAGATATTTTTAAACGATTACAGCAAGAGGGGATTTTTGATGAGGAGATTGTGACAGCTCTTGAACCTCAAACACCCGCTCCGATTATTATAGAGAAGAAAAAGCGAAATATTTATTCGAAAATAGGTTATTTGGTGGCGTTATTTGCACTGATTATTATCGTTCCGCTACTGTTGATAAACAATAAGGCAAACGATTCTGCGGGAGAGGCAGTAAATTCATCTCAAGAAGCTCTGGATATAAGTGATATGCGGGAATCGGAAGAAATCGAAAGCTTTTCTACCAGTGAAGAGGAAAATTCAATGGAAGGAAAAGCTGAGTTGAGTCGTGCGACTATGGAAATTTCTAATGACTTTCGAACAGCTTTATATGAAGATGAAGTTGTAGATGAGACAATCTTTACGATAGGGCTTTCTAGTGATGCGGCAGAAAGTGTTCCTGTTTCATTAAAAATTCCTCAATCCTTTATAGAAGAGGCTTTTGAAGGGGTACAGCCGACCTATTTACAGTTATACGGTGTAATTGCTCCGTTAATTAAAGAAGATGATTTAGGTTTTTCCGATTATCATCCGTTTAAAGGGCATTTTGAAGAGCAAGGGATGAGATTGATTCATTATTTACCTGTAAATCATCCATATGATTTAGGTTCGGCATCGATTTCCAATTATATGGGGGCGTTAGAGGACACGTTTGGGAATCATTACGAGGAAGTTCTTATTTTAAATGAAAATGGATCACCCATTGAATTTTCTCACTTGGGTATATTAGATGAACCGGTTAAAATCTCGGGAATCGAAATGAAGGCAAATTATTTTATAGTTGAAACAGGTGAGGAACGACGCTATTTAAGTACTAATTTTCGAACGAGGTACGCAACAGTGGAAGAAGCTTTTTCTGCATTAGCGGTGGAGTCCAATGATATTTATCAAAGTGCTTTAATAAAAGATGTGGCTTTTTCGATTGAGAATCGTGATACTGTGGTGGCCGTTTCATTCGAGCTTCCGTTCGATGTATATGAGCAGGATGAAGTACGTGTAATGGAAATGATAGAGGCTATGGTATTGACTGCAGCGAGCTTTGGTAAGCAAACGCAGTTTATTAATATTGTTCAATCAAATTGGAATGGTTTTGAATTTGATACAGTACTGCCTCGAGTACTAGGCGTTAATGAGCTAGATTTTGAATCCATAGAAAAATGATGTATGAAAAAGGATTGTAAACAAATAGGTTTACAAATCCTTTTTTTCTTTTATAATTATAAGGGTAAGACAATTTAATATTGATTCATCTTCGGGGCAGGGTGTAATTCCCGACCGGCGGTAATATGAAATGACAGCCTCTGACCGTTATTGGAGGACGCTGTATACCATTTCTCGAGCCCGCGAGCCGCACTTTTGTGTAGCAGGATTTGGTGTAATTCCAAAGCCGACAGTATAGTCTGGATGGGAGAAGATGGAGGTACGGTCGTCATTTTATGGAAAATGGCGTAGTTTCGTATAAAAGTTTTTAACGTTAAGCTAAAATTTTCCAACGAAACTACAAGTAGACCTCTTTTTAAGTGTGCCTATTTCTCCCTCACGTATGTTTTTACGTGAGGGTTTTTTCATGAATGATTGAACGTAACTTTCTTCTACGAGATGGAGTCATCAAGAGGAGAGATTGCAATGAGCAAGCCAAATTTAAAGTTGCGACGTTTTGTGACGATCGCTATGTTGAGTAGTATTTCTTTTGTGATTATGCTATTTAACTTTCCATTACCAGGATTTCCAGGGTTCTTAAAAATTGATTTTAGTGATGTGCCTGCGTTAATCGCGGTTATTACGATGGGGCCTTTAGCTGGTATTTTAGTGGAATTATTTAAAAACATACTAGATTGGATTTTTGCTGGCGCACCGACTGGAGTTCCTGTTGGGCAAATGGCAAACTTTGCAACAGGCGTTTTATTTATATTGCCGGTGTATTATATTTACAATAAGTTCAAAACTAGAAAAGGTTTAGTGCTTAGTCTAGTTGTTGCTACGATTTCAATGTCGGTAGGGATGGCAATTTTAAATTATATTGCGTTCATTCCGATGTATGCGTACTTCATGAATTTCGAATTAAAGGCGTATGAAACAATTGTGTTAGGTATTTTACCATTCAACCTACTTAAAGGGGCAATGCTGTTTATTATTGTCTTATTATTATTTAAAACAATGAACAAGTGGATTGAAAAGCAGCGTGAGCAGTTTTTACTTAATTAATATAAAAGTTTTTTCATATAAATAGATGAAGGTGATTTCTTTTCGGAGAAATCACCTTTTTGTGTTCCGTGGGTGTTGTTTATGATAGTAATAATAATGAATTTTTGGGTTTTTGAGCTATGTTCATTTATTTCTTGAGGTTTAGATGTGAGGTATCTAAAATTGTGACAAACTTTAGAAAGCAAAGAAAGTGAAGTGAAGCCATGGCATTAAAGGGTTTATCGAATTATATCAATTGTAGATAAAATTTATCTAAAATTTGTATGTTATATTTCCTTACATGGTGTTGCAAATATAATTTACATATAGTACATTTATTTACAGGAAAGGGAGGCGATAAAAAAATGAGTCGAGAGTTTCGAAGAGCGATGCCGTTACTTCCAATTAGTATGGTCATGCAATTGACAGAGTTGACAGCGCGCCAAATTCGCTATTATGAAGAGCATGAATTAATTGAACCAGCTAGATCTGAAGGGAATCGAAGAATGTTTTCGTTAGATGACATTGATTCTTTATTAGAGATTAGAGAATTACTAGATCAAGGGATTAACATGGCAGGGGTCAAAAAAGTTTTTGACCTTCGAAAAAACAATGATGTTAGAAATGCTGACACATACTCGATGTCGGACGCAGAATTGCGAACGATTTTACGAGAGGAAATGATGCAAGCTCAACGCATACAAAAGACTTCGTTACGACATGGCGATTTATCGCGCTTCTTCCAACTATAAAAGTATAAAATATTTTAAGAAAATAGGAGAGTGGATGTTCATGGTAAACGTATTGGTAAATTCTACAAGCAAGTTCACGAAGGAAAAAATTAAGGAAGTCGTTAAAGACAAAAACGTTAAATTTATTCGCCTACAATTTACAGATATTTTAGGTACAATTAAAAACGTTGAAATTCCAACAAGTCAATTAGATAAAGCATTAGACAATAAAATGATGTTTGATGGTTCATCGATTGAAGGATTTGTTCGTATTGAAGAATCTGATATGTATTTACGTCCAGACTTAGACACATTTATGATTTTCCCTTGGACTGCTGAAAAGGGTAAAGTTGCACGTCTAATTTGTGATATCGCTCGTCCTGATGGTTCGCCTTTCGAGGGTGACCCACGCTCTAACTTAAAACGCGTTTTAAAAGAAATGGAAGAGCTAGGCTTCACAAGCTTCAACTTAGGGCCTGAGCCAGAATTCTTCTTATTCAAACTTGATGCAAATAATGAACCGACTTTAGAATTAAATGATGATGGTGGTTACTTCGACTTAGCGCCAACAGATAATGGTGAAAACTGCCGTCGTGACATCGTTCTTGAGCTAGAAGAAATGGGCTTTGAAGTGGAAGCTTCTCACCATGAAGTAGCGCCAGGACAACACGAAATCGATTTCAAATATGCAAATGCAATTGACGCTTGTGATAACATCCAAACGTTCAAATTAGTAGTTAAAACAATCGCACGTCAGCATGGTTTGCATGCTACATTCATGCCAAAACCATTGTTTGGTGTAAATGGTTCAGGAATGCACTTTAACTTATCTTTATTCAAAGGTGAAACAAACGCATTCTGGGATGAAGGTTCAGATCTACAATTATCAGAAACAGCTCGTCAATTCCTTGCTGGTGTGTTAAAGCACGTACACGGATTCACAGCTGTAACAAACCCTACAGTAAACTCTTACAAGCGTTTAGTGCCAGGTTACGAGGCACCATGTTACGTTGCATGGTCTCCGAAAAACCGTTCACCACTAGTACGTATTCCAGAGTCTCGCGGATTATCAACTCGTATCGAATTACGTTCTGTTGATCCATCTGCAAACCCATACTTAGCAATGGCTGCAATTTTAGCAGCTGGTCTAGATGGTATTAAAAATGGCTTAACTCCTCCAGCTCCAGTAGATCGTAACATCTACCGTATGAATGCTGAAGAGCGTGCTGAAGTAGGGATTTCATCATTACCAGGCTCTTTATCTGAAGCTTTAGAGTCTTTATCTCAAGATGAAATTATCGTGTCAGCATTAGGCGAACACATCTACTCGAACTTCAAAGAAGCAAAAGAAATCGAGTTCGACATGTTCCGTACAGCTGTTCACCAATGGGAACGCGACCAATACATGAAAATGTATTAATAAGAAAGCGTTGGGGCGACTTGGCTCCAACGCTTTTTTTTCTTAATGCATACACGAATATTAATGATTGGCCACCAAAATAACAGTACGCCTCATCCTTTCTGGGTAGAGGCTTTTTTTAGTTGCGTTTTGGGCATCCTTTCAATAGGTGATGAAATGAACAATTTAATCAATCATGATTTAGCCCATCAATATTTAATCGCAGAATTCACATTAAGAACGCTCGAGCGCGACTTAAAACATTTAAATGATTTAAAGACGGCTGAAGTTATTGAAAAGTTATATGAAGATGTATTAACAGAAGTTCGTGCAGATCTTGTCGCGATTAAAGCGCAAATGAAAAGAGAAGGGTTACGGTTTGTGGGTGAGAGAAAAATAAGTGAAGTATTTATAGGATTTGAATTTAACCAAAAAGGTATTTCAGACGAATTACGTTACGCAAACTATGCACTTCGTAATCACACTTTACAAGCAATCAAAAATAAATTGGGATAGCAACAGAAAAATGCGGTTTTTTGGGATCTCTTATTTGAGAGATGATTTCATATTTGGATATTTATGTTAAAATAATTGTATGTAGTTTAAACTTCTACAAGTATAAAGGTACCGAAACTGAATAGATAGATATGGAGGGGAATATGGTGAAAAGACAGTATTCAAACAATAGGTTAATTTTATTCGATTTGTTTTTTTTTGCAGCATTACCTTATATTATATGGAATTTTGGTAGGGAGCCTTTTGGTGATTACGTAGCAATGCTGGTTTCAACCATTCCGGGAATTGTTTATAGCATTTACCGCTTTATATTAGATAAGCAGTTTAATATAACCGGTTTATTTGTTTTAGGCTCATTAGCACTAGGTACAACGTTGGATCTTCTATCTGGGTCAGCGGAGCAAATGATTTGGAATGGTGTATATTTAAGTCTCTTTTATTCGTTCCTTTATTTTGTTGCGCTACTGATTAAGCGTCCTTTTTCTTTATACTTTGCTGTTGATTTTGCGTATTTACAAGGTCATGCACGAAAGGACAGTAGAGCATTATTTTATCAAAAAGGAATCTTTAAGTGGTTTCAATTTATTCAGGTTGTTTTCGTCATCAGAGGACTTTTCATGGCAGGTTTAACCGTATTCCTACTTAAAAAATATGGGATTGATGGTTATGGTGAAATGTTGATATATAAGAAAATATCAAATTGGATTTTCTCGGGTTTAATTATGGGGATGTTCTTTTATATAAATATCCCAGTACGGAATTTTTTTGCGAAGCAGCAAGATCAATTACAACAAGATAATAATGTGCTAACCAACAATCAAACGTAAGTAAGCCTTATTTTCTTCTTAGTTTATTAAATGAATCGAAAAACGGGGAATTAGCGAAGAAAATATAACAATAAAAATTGAGGAATACTAAAGAAGAAGTTCTTAAAGGTACGATCAACCTTAAAGGATAGCTTTATTATTTAAATGAAAGGGGGTTGCTAATGCCATTAACACACGAATTTGGAATCATAGATGATATTGATGATATTACCGGAAAATTTTACGAGAGCTATGAACCTGGAAAATATCAATGTATTTCAGTAGACGATGAGGTGATTTTAAGTTTAATGAAGCGCTTATCTTTAATGAGAACGTATTTCATTACTTTTACTTTAAATCGCCCTGAATACGGATTGGCATATCACGGAGTTACTATTATTCCTCCAGAATCATTAACTACGTTTTTAGATGTTGTTTTATCTACTGATGACTGGAAAAAATATGAGGATATAAATGAACTTGGTGAAAAAATAATTCAAGCTAAAA
>JAZLIT010000009.1:0-11591 GCA_045617525.1 Solibacillus sp.
TCACGTATCTGTCTCCCTCGTCAAAGGTTATAGTAAAAAAATGGATGTTCACTACCTCTGCTTAGGTGTCTTCGTTTTTCTTCTTAAACGGAAAAATAAAAAATCAGATAATTCAGTTAAAATTTACGCGACGGTAGTGAATAAAAATGTATAAATTGTAATATTGTTACAGTTATTAAGTTGTCAAATTGTTTACCAAAATCATTTAGTAAATATTCGAGATTGGGCAGCGATAGAAGATAATTGTCTTGACGAATTTGGATAAGTACCCCTTTTACCGGCTATAAAAATTTAGAATTAAATACATTATTTAATCAATTTTCTGTTAATTTGTAGTATGATAATTAGAAAAATTACAGAAGGTAGGGGTTTGATGAAGCGAGCAATTAATATTTCACAAAAAAGAGAGCCAGCTGATTTTATTTTGAAAAATGCCCATGTTGCAGATGTTTTTAATTTGCGCTGGAAGAAGGCAAATATTGTTGTGGCAGAAGGTAGAATTATCGCTATTGATGATCAGGATGAATTTGAAGCGTTGCAGGTTGAGGATGCAGGTGGAAAATATGTAATTCCAGGCTTAATTGATGCACATATACATATTGAGTCGTCGATGTTAACTCCTTCTGAATTTAATCGCATTATACTTCCGCATGGTGTAACGAGCATTGTGACAGACCCACATGAAATTGCTAATGTATCGGGTTCGGTGGGCTTACAATTTATGATCGACGATGCAAAAGATGCAGAAATGGATATTTACTATATGTTACCGTCAAGTGTTCCGGGTACTTCGTTTGAAAATGCGGGGGCTATTTTAAAGGCAGAGGATTTAGCTGCATTTGTCGATGAGCCAGCCATTTTAGGTTTAGCGGAGGTGATGGATTATCCGGCGGTTTTAAATGGTGATCCAGATATGCTAGCAAAGCTTGAGCTTGCACAAAAGCATGGCATGATGATTGATGGGCACGGGGCAGGACTGAATGCTTCGCAAATTCGCGGCTATCGCGCTGCAGGTATCGAAACGGATCATGAATGTGTGACAGCTGAAGAGGCGAGGAATCGCGTGGAGCAAGGGATGTATGTATTAATTCGTGAGGGCTCAGCTGCAAAGAATTTAAAAGCGTTATTACCAGCAGTCACGAATGCGAATGCGCGCCGTTTTGCATTTTGTACGGATGATAAGCATTTAGATGAATTAATGGAGCAGGGTAGTATTAACTATGCTGTTGCGATGGCGATGGAGCAAGGAATGGATCCGCTTGTTGCGATTCAAATTGGTTCTTTAAATGCTGCAGAATGTTACGGACTTAAAGGCAAAGGTGCTTTAGCGGCTGGCTACGAGGCGGACTTCGTGTTGCTTGAGGATTTAGAGACAATGCGTGCGGGGGCCGTTTGGAAGGCTGGTAAGAAGGTTGCACGAGGCGGGAAAATGCTTAATAAAAAGGCGACCTCTGCAAAAGCTGTACCTGCTATTCTAAATTCAGTTCACATTCCGAAGCTTAGCGCAGCAGAACTAGCTATACCATTTAAACATTCAAATAAAGCAAATGTAATTGAAATCATGCCAAATCAAATTACAACAAAAAAACTAGTTTGCGAGGTCCCGGTGGTTGCGGGTCATTTTATGGCGAACGCAGAGCAGGATTTCATGAAGCTAGCGGTAGTTGAGCGTCACCATTCCTTGGGAAATATCGGGCTAGGAATTGTCCATGGTAGTGGATTGAAGTGTGGTGCTGTAGCAACAACGATTGCTCATGATTCGCATAATGCCATCGTTATTGGAGCCAATGACGAGGATATGCTAGTTGCGTTAGAGGCATTGCAGGAGATGAGAGGCGGTTTAGTGGTAGTAAACGAGGGCAAGGTCATTGGGCGTTTACAGTTATCGATTGCGGGGTTAATGACAGATTTGACAGCTGAAGATGCAGCAGTACAGCTCCATGAGGTACATGAGGCATTGCATACTGTGCATCCAACGCTTGATTATCATTTCTTCCTTACATTGGCCTTCTTAAGTTTGCCAGTAATTCCAGAAATTAAATTAACAGATACGGGGCTTTTCGATGTAATTGAATTCCAACATACACCAGTTGAAGTGGTGTGAAACGCGACCCGAATTTGTTATAATTAAGAAAAGATCAGGAGGGATTGTGATGGATCAAATTGTCCTGTTAATACCAGCGTTTAATCCAAAGCAATCCTTCTTTCGGTTTATAGAAGACTTGTTAGAATTCCCATTTCAATCGATTGTTATTGTAAATGATGGCAGTGCTGAGGCGAGTTTACCTGTATTTGCAGGGTTAAAAGAGTTACCAGGGGTTACAATTTTGACGCATACGTTAAATGAAGGGAAAGGTAGCGCAATAAAAACAGGGCTGAATCATATACTTAGTAATGTAGGTAGTTTATCAGGTGTGATTACTTGTGGTGCGGACGGGCAGCATCAAATAGCTGATATAGTGCGACTCGCAACCAATGCACGTCTTTTCTCAAATGGCATAATACTAGGGATTCGCGATTTTAAATCAGTAAACTTACCTAGATTTAGCTTTATAACAAATCGTACAATGTCGATGCTATTTGAGTTGTTTTTCCATAAACGCCTATTTGACCTTCAGACAGGCCTTCGTTATTTTCCACGTCGAGATCTATCGTGGCTAAAAAATGTCCCAGGAAAACACTATAATTACGATACGAATATGCTGATTGAAGCAATTAAAAGAAAAATATCCATATATGAAGTACCAATTGGCAAAGCGCGTGTTTCGCGCAATGGCTTTCTGCATTATGATGAATTAATGAATCCGAAAGTCCTAACAAAGCAATTATTAATCTCCTATTTAAAAAATCGTGAAACTTAAAGTACGATAAATACGTAAATAATAATGCATGACAAGTTTCGTAAAGAACTTCTTGTCGTGCATTTTTAATAGAAAAAGGGGCATACTAGTTTGAAGTGGGCATTTTTAAAGGAGGAGTTTAGTATGAATGAAAAAATAGATGTTAAAAACCAATCTGGCGAATATACTGAGCATTATTCGGACGAAAAGTTTATAAATAAAGCAAAGAAGATGGGCAAAGGCTTAGGTAATAAGGCATTTCATGCAGCGGCAACGCTATTTGTGGCGTTGAAAAGTGGCGATATGCCGAAGAAGGACAAGCTGATTATTTTAGGAGCACTTGGCTATTTTATATTCCCTATCGATATAGTTGCAGACTTATTACCTGTTATTGGACTGTCTGACGATGCGTTTATCATTATTGCAGCACTGACGAAAGTGTATGGATCAATTACAGATGAGATGAAGGAAGACGGCCGTGCGTTGGTCGAGAGGTTTAGTAAGAAAGCGACGAATTAAAAGTGCGCTACTAGTAAGGGATGTGATTGAAAAATGCTGAAAAAAATTACGGTGCTGCTTTTGCTTATCGTTTTTGCAAAGCCCGCTTACGATTTTTATATTGCCAATTTTGGCGGTGAAGTCGATTATGAAATTGTTACAGTAGAACCAGCTGTAAATCAAAAAGATGTGACCGTTGGGACTACGAGTCAACTACCTAAAGCCGAGCCTACTCAAATGAATAGCAGCCAATCCTCTACCGTTCAATCAGAAGCTGAGCTTGCCGAAGCAATTTATAATCATCTTTCACAATTCGAAGAGCAATTTACGATAGAGTATGCAGGGAATACGGAAGGTTTGGATGAAATGCTGACACGTGCTACGCAAACGGCGGCAAAGCGTGACCCTTATATTGAGGGGCATTTAAGCAATCGTGAAGTAAATTTTAAATTCACGAAATCAAAGGCGACAATAAATATAAAGCAAACGTATTTAATTTCTGCCCAGCAGGATGCTATTGTTACAGCGAATGTGAAAGAACTCATTAGCAAAATACAGGCTACTACGATGAATGACTTAGAAAAGATTAAATATGTGAATGATTACATCGTCCAAAATACGAGTTATAGCAGTGAAACGCAAACTTCCGCACATAGTGCCTACACAGCATTAATGGAGCAAAAAGCGGTGTGTCAAGGCTATGCATTATTAGCGCAAAAAATGCTTACGGAGCTAGGTGTTGAATCACTCTATGTCGTAGGTGAAGCTGGTGGAATTAGCCACGCGTGGAACTTGGTGAATGTTGACGGAGCATGGTATCACCTTGACTCAACATGGAATGACCCATTGCCAGATCGCGGCCAAGGCGTGCGATATCAATACTTCTTGACGAGTGATGCGCAACTTAAGAAGGATCATAGTTGGATTGAATCAGATTATCCAAAGGCAAGTAGTGAAAAATATACGTATATGCATAACATCGCAGATAGCTATGAAATAGATGACTATATTTACTACAGCAATACAGCTCAAAATGATCGCTTGTATCGACTCCATAAAGCTTCGGGTCAAAGTGAAAGTGTAGGCAATGTACGCGTACAATATTTAACGGGCGAAGGCGATTGGCTATATTTTAGCAACTACTCAAACGGGGGCTATTTAACGAAAATGCGCTTAAATGGCACGGAGCAAAAGTTACTTATTAAGGAGCATGCGAATAACTTATTTGTGGAAGATGGATTTTTATTCTTCACAACGGATAGCGGCGATAAGAAAATCGAATTATAAAATGAAAGAGGCCTACCGATGAAAACATTCATCAGTAGACCTCTTTTTAATGTATATTTCTACGTTTCAAATTTCCTAAATAGGTAGGCAATGTCATTCCAATTAACACGAGTATAATTCCAACAACCTGTAAAGGCGATAAGGTTTCACCCAGCACAAGTACCGATACCATAACGGCAACAGGTAATTCCATCGCACTTAAAATGGACGTCATAGCCCCACCAACTTTAGGTGCAGCAATCGAGAATAAAATAATCGGAAAAATTACCCCGAACAGACCAAGTGCAAGCCCGTATTTCCAAAGGCCACTCGTTAGTTGTCCATTCCATAAAATTTCAGGTGAAAGAACGAGGCTTACAATTAGTAATGCGACAATCGACATTAACAATGTACGCATAATATTTGAAACGCCCTCAACTTGGCACGCGTTAAACTGAATGAAAATGGCAAAACTTAAAGCTGATAGTAGGCCTAAAATCCAGCCTTTCATTGGAATTGCTGATAAATCGACATCCAAAATGCCCGCCGCTAAAATTGTTCCAGCAAATAGGACGAGTAATGAAATCGTTTCTGGGCGTGTTGGCAATCGACGTTTTAAGGCGCAATCGATAAATGTCCCAATCCAAGTAAATTGAAACAGCATCACAACAGCAAGTGATGCGGGTAAATAAATAAGTGCTTGTCCATACACGATACCAGTAATAGCAGTAAATGATCCGGCAAAAAATAATATAACAATGCCATGACGATTTAGTCGCGGTAGCTGTCGTTGCGTAACTAACACTAAAATGAGAGCGAGTGCAAAGCCAAATAGGTATTGGCTCGTAATAGCTTCTGAGGCAGAGTAACCCTCGCCCATTGCAAGCTTCACAATTGTTGATAATATCCCGTAACTACTAGATGCAACAATAATCATCAAGGGGAATAAAAAATTTCCTGTTTTCAAAACTTCACGTCCTACGTTTAAATTTGCTTCACCATGTGATGAAACGGTTCATCAATAATTGTCCATGGCTCAGTAACCACAAAACCTTCACGCTCGTAAAGTTCTCGTGCACGAAGTTTTTCTTCCTCTACATTTAAGGAAAGGTGTGAATAACCCTGGCGCTTGCCTTCTTCCTCGGCAAATTTCAGTAGCAAAGTCCCGACACCTTGCCCACGTGCATTGGACGCGACGCATATCGTATCGATATAAAATTCATCTGGATGTGCTTCCACATCAATTTCTACGTCTTGTGCATAGTGTTCTTTAATGAAAGCTTCAAGCGAGCGGTCTAGTTCAAAGCCAGTCGCTCCGTCATAGAGTACGACAATGCCTAAAATAAGGTCATCTTTATGTGCTACATATGTATATTGGTAGCTATGTCGATTATTGGTGTGTTTAACTAATGTTTCGAGTTTATTAATCATTCGATCCAGGTTTTCTTCACCTGTTAAACGAAAAGCGATGTCGCCAATTGCCTCATAAATAAGTGGGGCAATGATTGCAGCATCCTCTTGATCCGCCCTGCGAATTGAAATATTCATTTCTAATCACTTCCTTCCGAACAAAAGTATAGCAGATATTTCGACAAAATCTAACTTTCTTCTATTTTGAATAGTTTAAAACTTTATTGGGAAGTAGCTTTTATGTTACTCTTGAGAGAATATTATTTCGGAGGTTAGACAACTGATGACGCAGTCGGATAAAGATTTCATATTAGTATACGGAGATGCATTCGTGGATTACATCGCGGATGACTTAACAAATACATCTTTCACAAAATATTTAGGTGGCGCAACAATTAATGTTGCTGCTGGTATTAGCCGTATTGGCGCACCTTCAGCACTTATTACGATTACTGGTGACGATGAAACAAGTGAGTTTTGCCGTCAAAAAATTCAAGGTGAAGGCGTAAGCATGGAATATTCGATTTTTGATCCAGTAAAACGTGTAAGCGGCGTTTATGTACATCTAAAAGAAAACGGTGAGCGCGAGTTTAAAGACTACGTTGATGAAACACCGGATCTACAAGTAACAGCGGAGCAATTGAATGAAGCGGCCTTTAAGCGCGCGTCTATTTTAAATGTTTGCTCAGGTACAATGTTTGACCCAACGGCTTTAGCGACTACACGTGCAGCGGTAGATATGGCGAAGGAAAAAGGCGCGATTATTGCAATTGATGCCAATATCCGTCCATTACGATGGAGTAGTGAAGATTATTGTCGTGAAACAATTAATGATTTCTTTGACGATGCAGATATTTTAAAATTAACAGATGATGAATTATTCTTCTTAACAGAATCAACAACGTTAGAAGAAGGTTTATCGAAATTAGATACCCTACTTGTGCCGATTATTTTAATAACTGTAGGTGCAGAAGGATCTTATGCCGTATTAAATGGTGAAGTAATTCATGTACCAGTTGAAAAAGTGGTTGCAGTTGATACAACTGGCGCAGGCGATGCATTCATGGCTGGCGTATTACGTTATGTTCATTTCAATGGCTTACCAACAACTGAAGAAGATTTAGTGGCTTGTGTGAGCTTCGGTAATAAACTAGGTGCAATGGCTGCCACAAAAGCAGGCGCATTAACGGCATTACCAAGCTATGAAGATATTAAGCATTTAATTAAAGAATAATTATTCATGAGGTGACGGTGTGGAACATTCGTATAATGAATTAATTTCGGATCGTATTTTTCTCGGCAGTGCCGATGATGCGAGCAAGGCAGTAGCATTAGAACAAGTAAATCAAGTTTTTGATGTACGAGTGAATGGGCGACAAGAGGCTGTAGAGTATATTTACACGCATTCGCCAATCCTTGAAAATCAAGAGGCTGCTACGATTAAGGTAGGAGCAGAAAAAATTGCGCAAAGCTATCAAGCAGGCGAAAAAATTTATATTCATTGTGGCAGTGGGACAGGCCGTGCAGCTGTAATGGCTGCTGCAACCTTACTTGAAATCGGCGCAGCATCAACTGTAGAGGCTGCTATCGAGCAAGTAAAGCACGCTCGCCCCGGGGCGAAGTTCCAGCCAAAAATGGAAGCCGCACTAAAAGAACTTTATAAATAATAACAAAAAAGTGATCAAGCAAACAATGCTTGGTCACTTTTTTTTGATGTCCACACACAATCTGTAAACCTCTAGTTGATTAATGCAACGAAATGCAACGTAAAATCCCTATTAATGTAAAAAAAAATCTTTATAATAAAGAGTAGGGGGTGGAAAGAATGCGTAGCTTTCAATTTGCACAAGTATTTCAGAAAAGAAGAACTGAGCTGAAATTAACGCAAGAAGAAATCGCAAAATATGTAGGCGTATCAAGGGCTGCTGTATCGAAATGGGAGAAGGGTCAGAGCTATCCAGATATTACACTACTCCCTAAACTCGCAACATATTTTGATTTATCCATCGATACATTATTAGGATACGAACCACAAATGACGAACGAAAAAATTCTACGTACCTATGCCGAGCTTGCTGAGAAATTAGCGCAAGAGCCATTTGAACAAGTTGAGACAGAAATTGATGCATTACTTAACGAATATTACTCATGTTTTCCACTTTTAGTAAAAATCGTACAGCTCTATGTAAATTATTTTAAAACGGCGTCTAATCCGGAAGCAACTTTGCAAAAGGCACTTACAATTTGTGCGCGCGTAAAACAGCACAGCGCAGAAATTGAATTGAAAAACGATGCGTTATCATTCGAAGCGCTCATTCATCTTCTAAAAGGAGATGCGCAGCAAGTACTCGAATTACTAGGGGAAGAGCCAAAATTAGAACGGGGTAATGATCAATTAATTGCAACGGCCCATTCAATGTTAGGAAACCCAGAGAGGGCGAAAGAAATAATGCAGGTATGCATGTACCAGCAGTTGTTAGGTGTTATTTCGAATGGAACAGAAAGTCTACTTCTAGAAGTAGACAATACCGAGCATTTTGATGAAACGGTAAAACGCATACAGCAATTAATCGCTCTTTATCAAATGGAGCAGCTGCAAATAAACTCGGTGCTCGTGTTTTATATGAAAGCAGCGACGGGATATATGCTACAGCAACGTCCACCGCAGGCCCTCGAAATGCTAGAGAGCTTTCAAAAAATTTGTGCACGGATACAATTTCCGCTGAAGTTACACGGGGATGATTATTTTTATAAATTAGATGGCTGGATTGAACGCCAAGCACGGCTGAGCACACAGGCACCTCGAGACACGCAGTCGATAAAAAAGGATTTACTAGCAACGGTGAGCAAAAATCCTGTTTTTGCGCCACTTCATGAGGATCCAACATTCAAAATGATTCGATTAAATTTAGCGCATAGCTTGAAAATTGAGGAGGAATAAAAAGTGAATGATGTAACAGCTATACCGTGGGCGTTGATCGCGCCTCTAATCGTTGTGCAATTAATTTTAGCGCTTGTCGCAATTATTGATATCGTCCGTAGCCATGAAACAAAGGGTCCAAAATGGGTATGGATCATTGTTTCGTTATGTGTAAGCATGATAGGTCCAATTAGTTACTTTATTTTCGGGCGTAAAAACACATGATTTGCTTACAAGTTGAAAATCTAACAAAGCAATTCGGTAATCAAAAGGTTGTCGACAATCTATCGTTTGAGTTACAACAAAATACAGCAACGGCGCTTATCGGACCAAATGGCGCGGGTAAAACGACGACATTATCAATGTTGACAGGCTTACTTAATCCATCAAATGGCACTGTACTCATGCCCGATGTGAAGGATATTCGAAAGGCTATTGGCTTTTTACCACAATACCCGCAGTATTTCACGTGGATGACGGCTTTAGAATATGTAGAGATGGCGGCTCGTTTAAGTGAGGTACCAGCGAAGGAAGCAAAGCTAAAATCACAAAAAATGCTTGAGTTCGTGGGTCTTGGCGACGCATTAGGAAAGAAAACTGTAACATTCTCAGGGGGCATGAAGCAGCGCCTAGGCATTGCACAGGCGCTTGTACACGAGCCAAAGCTTGTGTTACTCGATGAGCCTGTTTCGGCATTAGATCCTGTTGGCCGCCGGGAGATTATGAATTTACTGAAAGACATACAGCAGAAAACGACAATTTTATATTCAACGCATATTTTAAACGATGCTGAAGAAATGACCGATCAAGTGTTATTTCTACGCGCAGGGCAACTTGTCGAGCAAGGCTCATTAACCGATGTACGTGCACGCTACGATGAGCCGAGATATAAAATTGAGTTCCGAAGTACACGAGAGGCACGGAAATTCGCGGATATTCAAGGCCTTAAAACGCAAGTGAGGAATAATACAGCTTATGTGGACTTAATTGATGAGCACCCGTCTATGCAACAAATACTAGCGCACTTAACAGAGAATCAGTTTGATGTAACGAGGGTGGAACGAGTGACGACAAGTCTTGAAGAAATCTTTATGAAGGTGGCGCAAAAAGGATGAAGCATTTTTCGGTATTTTTCATTAAAGAGCTGAAGGAAGGCTGGCGTAGTTTTAAATTTTTGTGGATGCCACTGGTCTTTCTTCTACTTGGAATAACTGATCCACTCGTAAATTATTTCATGGATGATATTTTAGGCACGGTGGGTAATATGCCAGAGGGCTTCGAAATTCTGATGCCTGAACTTTCACCTGCAGATTTATTACTTGCATCAACAAGCCAATTTCAGACGATTGGTGTAATTGTACTCGTGGCCATTTTTGCAGGGGCCATTAGTCGTGAACGTCAATTTGGAACGGCGACACTTTTATATGTACGTCCGATATCCTACAGTGCCTATTTTTTAAGTAAATGGACGGTAGCTAGCTTAATCGTAGTATTATGTGCGGTAGCTGGATACGTAGGAAATATTTATTATACAGCGCAATTATTTGGTGGTGTTGACACAGGTAGGTTCTTCGCAATGCTTGCCACGTATTGTGTCTGGTTACTTTTCGTGGTGGCAGTTACGCTTGCGATGAGCGCAACTTTTAAAACAGCTCTAGCGGCGACACTGGCAATTTTAATCGTACCAGGTGGTTTAATTGTCGATGCAATTGTCGGTAGTTTTTGGACGATGACGCCGTGGAAATTAGGTACTTATGGTGTTCAAATCGTTAAGGGTGAAATCGTCTGGAAAGATTATTATGGTTCGTTAATAATAACAATTGCATTAACAGTTGTATTCATAGTAATTGGAATTATGATGAGTAAAAGAAATGCAGCAACGACAAAAATATAAATGATGTGGTGAAAAAATAGCAGGTGAGATTATTAGAATCTCACCTGCTATTTTTATGCTTTTATACTAATGTAAAGTGAGCCGTTTTCCAATACTTGTGCAAAATAAACTTCAGAAAGATCCTCAATATTTTTTTTGCGCAACTTTCGTAAAAGCCATTCTTCGGTTAAATTAAGCTGTGTTAAATTTTGATAAATAATGTGGCCATCTGATATGACCTCAGTAGGGAAATGCTGTGGTTGAGTATTTGCTACACCAACATCCTGTTTTTCTGCATTACGTGAACCCGGCTGTTTCATAACTCCGATTTTACCATTTGTTTCGAGTGTTACGTGTAAAACTTCATCTAATGAAAAAATATCTTTCTCTCGTAGCAACATGGTAAGTTCGTCACTATGTAGTCGTTCCTTTTTTAATGCTTTCGGCAAAATGACTCCATCTTTTACAAGAACGGTCGGTTTATCATCAAATAAAATACGTGCTTTCTTATTTTTAAGTGAGATAAAGCTAATAAAAACTGTAAGTAAAGACCACCAAATAAGAGAAATGATGCCGTCCCAAAACGGTGTTTCGACCTGTGCGGCGATTTCTGCAGAAATTGAACCAATCGTTATCCCGGTTATATAATGAAAAAATGTTAGCTGACTTAGCTGCTTTTTACCGATGATACGCGCCAATAAAAGAATTGCAAAAAATGAGCCGGTTGTACGCATAATCATTTCCCAAAAATTAATTTCCATCGTATCTGACCACTCCTTCACTG
>JAZLIT010000010.1:0-3807 GCA_045617525.1 Solibacillus sp.
CGGTGTATGATTAGAAGAACGAATCACAAGGAGGACTTCTACATGACATTTAAATCTAAAATCGATATTTGGTTGGGCGGTGTATTATTACTTGTCCCATTCATTACGTTCGGGGCTGCATTGTCAGAACCTTCTTTAGTAACGATATTAGTAGCCGTTGCAATTACCGCCTTAATCGCCTATCTAATAATTGCCACAAAATATGTAATTGATGGCGAATCACTCGTTATTCACGGTGGTATCAAAAAACACATAATCCCAGTTAAAAATATCTCAGGTCTTCGTGCAACGAAAAACCCACTGTCGGCTCCAGCACTTTCAATTGACCGAATTGAAATTACGTATCAACCTGGTATGCAAATAATGCTTGTGTCCCCTGCAAAAAAGGAATTATTTATTGAAACTTTAGTGAAAATGAATGGCAATATCGTAGTAGATGAAAATTTGATTAAATAAGGGTTGGATTTTTTGATGTTTATGCGTTCGCAGGGTAAGTTTGTGCGGTCACCACGATTTTTGTGCGTTCAAGAGAATGTTTGTGCGGTCGCCGCGATTTTTGTGCGGTCAAATAAATGTTTGTGCGTTCACCGCGATTTTTGTGCATTCAAATAAATGTTTGTGCGTTCACCGCGATTTTTGTGCGTTCAAATAAATATTTGTGCGTTCGCCGCGATTTTTGTGCGTCATCAAAGTTTTCAAACGTTCATCAATCTACCTTACCTATACAACAAAACCCCCGATTTCGCGAAATCGGGGGTTTTCAACTATCTACTCAATCTTTTCCAAATAGCCTTGCTGTAAACAAGTATCGACAGCGAATTTTTTATGACCTACCTCAAAAGACAGCTCGATCGTTCCGCGATTAATCGCTAATATTTCACCTTCACCGAACATCACATGCCTTACCTTTGAACCAGCAACTAGAGCTGTTTCTGATGTGATCGTATGTTCATTCCGATACTGTTTAATTTCCTTAGAAACTTTGCTTTTCTGCACCATTTTTTTAGATTGCTGAGAAGCCAATTGCGGATTAACAATTTGATTTAATGCTTTCATATAGCTCGATTGAATTGCTTGCTTTTTAAAACGCTTGTGATAGGAAATCAGCTGTAAATGGTGAATTGCACGTGTTATTCCTACATAGAACAATCGTGTCTCTTCTTCTAATGCAGCCTCTTTTTTCGCGCGATCTGCAGGTTCGTCATCCGCATCAAGCGTAACACTTGGCAGCACCCCTTCTACTAAATCGACCAAAAACACATAGTCAAACTCAAGCCCCTTCGCACTATGCAGAGTCGTCAATGTTACTGCATCCTTGTGACGCATTACATGCGATGTGCGTGCTAATCCCTCTAGCTCCTTTAATCGTTTCGCAAAATCACTCATCGTCGGCGTATGCTCTGCAATTAATCCGAGCACATCAACAATATCAATGAGATTATCATAATTAAAACCTAAGCCCTCACTCATATTTTTTAACGCACGCTCATAGCCGAAATCATTGCGAATCATCTCAAGCATGTCGCTCGGCGATGTTTTCTCAAATTGAATGCTATTATATTTCAATCGAATTTTTTTAATATACTTTTCTTGATAATCCTTTAATTCAACATGCTCTAATAACTTTGAGAATACACAGGCGTCACCATCAACCGCCTTTAATGCATGCATTTGCTTTGGGGTCATATAGGCATTGAACTTACGGTAAATCTTTTCAAACACAGCCACATTTTTCGTGCTGTACGCAAGGCGCATAAAATTCAGCATATCCTCCACAACCCAATGCGTGAAAAAGCGAATCGTTGAATCCTTCATATAAAACGGCACACCTTCACGGTCAAATACATCCATCAATGGGATCGCAGAATAATTATTGCGATACAAAATTGCCGTACTTTGGCCTGCTTCGATTGCCTTCAGCGCCGTTACTAAATAATTGGCCTGCAAATTATAATTAGGTAGCATCTGAAATTTTACCGGCTCACCTTCATCATTTTCAGTGAACATATTTTTATCATAACGCCTTTTGTTGCGCTTAATGAATTGATTTGCAGGGACTACGACCGCCTTAGTTGAACGGTAATTTTGCGTCATTAACAAAATTTCTGCCGTAGGGTACACCGTCTTAAACTGTAATAAATATTCAGGCTCTGCCCCGCGCCAGCTATAAATCGCCTGGTCCTCATCTGCGACCACACATAAATTTTGATGTGGCGCAACAAGTTGGCCAATAATTGCATGCTGAACAGGTGATGTATCCTGGCTTTCATCGGTCAAATAAAAATCGTAGCGCTGCTGGAACCTAGCGAGCACATCTGGGTATTTCGCGAATATTTCATAAGACATTAATAGCATATCGTCAAAATCAATTAAAAGTTGCTCCGTCCCCGTTTGCTTAAATTCTTCATAGCGCTGCAGAATTTCAACCTTCTTTGGCACCTTTACTTCCGCAATCGCCCATTCAGCTTGCGGAAGCATTTTATTTTTCACAAATGTAATATACGTTAGCAATTCTTCCAGCTGATCCTCGGTAATTTTCGTGTTGTTTAGCTGTTCAAAAATTTCTCTTAGTACGCGCTTTTTTGACACCTTGCTTGTCCCGTCCGATTCCTCAATAATCGCAAACGGTACTTGCTGACGTGCCAATGTTTGACGCACAACTTGAAACGCTAAACTATGAATTGTTGAAAAATCAACTGGTGGCAAATAAGGAAAAAACCTCGCAAAGCGCGCTTTCATATCCTCAGCCGACGCCTTGCTAAATGTCACCGCCTTTATGCGCGACGGGTTCACTCCAAGCACTTCAATCATATAGCCAATGCGCATAATAATTGTCGTCGTTTTACCCGAGCCAGGTGATGCTAATAATAGCAGTGGTCCACTCGTTTGCAACACCGCTTGCATTTGCACTTCGTTTAAACGAACGCCAATTTCTCGCTCCTTCTTCTCAAAAAACGCCTGTTGTCTTTCATTCATGCCATTCGCCCCGTTCTAAAATCTACTACGGCTATTATAGCAAATGATTGCAGAAATTCAGGCGTATGCTGTTTAAATTAATCCGATAAGTAAATAAATTGCCGTACCCCAAATGAACAGCGCTGAAATTTTGTTGATTATATTTAATACGCTCGTGCTAATCTGCAGTTTTTTCAAAATCGCGCCAACTACTGCTAGCACGAAAAACCAAACCCACGATACAACAATGCAAGCAAGTGCAAAATAAACCTGGTCTTGCCCACTATATTTAACCGCACTCGTGCCAATCACACCCACCGTATCAAGTAAGGCATGTGGATTCAGCAGAGAAACAGACAACGCAAAAATGATTTGCTTCTTCACCGTAAGTGCCTCATTGTCACCAATCGTACTCGCTTGTGTACGCCAAATGACCCAGCCCATATAAAGAAGGAATACCGCGCCTGCAAGCATCAAAATAAGTCGCAAGCTTTCAAACTGCAACACGATCAATGACAAGCCAAAAATCGACACTACAATTAAAATCGTATCGCAAATTGCCGCCGTTATAACTGCAGGCATTGCGCGCATTAAATTTGGCTGCGATACACCTTGTGTGAAAATAAATATATTTTGTACCCCTAAAGGTAAAATAAGTCCAAATGATAATATAAGTCCGTGCAAAATCGCTTCCACAGCCTGCACTCCAATCCAATAAATTATGTTTACTCTCGTTGCCCGCTCTCTTTATTCGCCAAATAATTTAACCTGATAGCCCGGCATCTCCCCTAGAAAATTATGAAGTAAATAGTTATGTCCTGCACCGTAAAGTACTAGCGCTTTATTTTTACC
>JAZLIT010000011.1:0-10927 GCA_045617525.1 Solibacillus sp.
AATCGAAAATATGTTAAGAGTAGTTCCATCAGTGGGTGCTTGGATAGGCGATACTCTTATTGGTTTCGCAAGAGCTGTTACGGATGGGAAATTTAGAGCATATATTGAAGATGTGCTTATACTTAGTTCGTATCGTGAAGAAGGCATAGGAACGAACCTCGTATCAAAACTGTTAGATGAACTTTCACATATTGATGTAATAAGTTTGTTTTGTGAGGAACATTTAATACCTTTCTATAAAAAAAGTACCTTTAAACATAGCAAATCACAATTTATAATGCATAGAAAATAACCTTAACTTGAGTATCGCGGTGTGATTTAGCCACCTGTTGCGGAGAGAATACCATTTTGCCTTTTTAGAAGGGTTTTATCCATTCTTTATTGGCTATTGTTAAGCTTGAATGGCTTGACATCGAGCCTCTGCCGGCATGAGACTTGCGCCAGAGAACCAGCTTAATCTAACTGCCTCTGCCAAGCGAGGCTATCATGCCCGCTGCTCAATATAAAGCCCGACTTCGATGGAGCATTTGCTGTTTTTTTCCCGCTTGTTGGACTAGCTAATAAAAATGAAGGGGTTGTCTGAATAAGCGACATTCAGACAACCCCCTTTTTTCAAAAATCAATGCGTATCGACATTAATATTTAACTAACAAGTTTCAATCCTACGACGGAGCTAATAATTAAAAATATACAAACAATCCGACGCCAATCGCTAGATTCTTTATATAAGAGTATGCCGATTATAGCACCACCACTTGCACCGATGCCTGTCCAAATTGCATACGCAACACTCATTGGGATTTCTTCCATTGCAAAGGCTAAAAATAAGAAACTGAACACGAAGGAAAGGATCATCAAGGCCACTGGCTGCCATTTCTTTTTCTTTTGCATTTCATTCATAAATAGAACGGCAAGCATTTCAAATAAACCTGCAATGATTAAATAAAACCAGCTCATACTGCCGCATCCTCCTTCGGTGTTAATACTTTAAGCCCTACAACCCCTAGTAATAATAAAGCAACAAAGATAACTTTCATCAACTTTACAGGTTCATCAAATAAAACGATCTCAGTTAAAACTGTTCCAACTGTTCCCAGTCCGACGAAAACAGCATAAACTGTGCCAACTGGAAGCTTGCTGCTTGCATGAATCATTAAATAAAAGCTTACGATTACTGCTACTGCTGTTAATCCCCATTCAATTGTATTCGCGGCATGTTTTAAGCCAATTACCCAGCCCACCTCAAAGATTGCTGCTACAACTACTTGTATCCATGTTTTTTGCATATGTTTCTTCCCCTTTCAATTAAAAAAGCCTGAAAGTTATGACTATCATAACCTCCCAGGCTTTTATCCTTCCGTGTACACGAACGTATTCGTGCGTTTTCTCTCGGACCAGACAAGCTTGTAACCCCGGAACCCTAGAAAACCTTTATATTTGATTGTGTAATTACTATAGTTAGATATTGTTTACTAAAAAAAACCTAAAGTGAAGTGAAATAGTCAACAATACGGTCATAGTTTGTGAATAACATATAAAGTACAATAACAACTAAAAAGAACTTTGCTGTTTTCACAAAAAGCTTAAATAACAGCATTGCGATAATAATAATCACACATATAAGTAAGATTGTATTCATCTTATTTTACCTGCCACAAAAATTGAAATTTTGTGTCCCTTTCGCTTAATTTTCCAGTTAGCTGAAATGAAATCAGAAATCTGGCGTTCAATTACTTCGCTTACTTCAAGGTCAAAAATGCCGTTTTCTTCAAGACGATAACGTGATGCATCAATACCTAATTTCATTGACAATAAATTTTTCAATCCATTAATTGTTACGAATGTAATTTTGTAATCACCTTTGAATGCCAGGTCTAACTTACTAACATCCTCATTCCAAAGTGTAATTATCGGTTGGAGATCCATCTTAACAGGTAATGATTCCGTAGTGTTCTGCTCAATTGCGGTCGATAATTCAACAAAACCAATTCCCTCTTTTTTCAATCCTTCAATAGTATACGCTTGCGTTAAAGATATGTACATCCGGACCCACTCCTTTGCTCTAAAATTATCGTAGCAAAATTTTACATAGTAAGCAATCTGTGATGGGTATGATAGTTAATTTTGGGGTGCCCCGCTTTACCTACTTATTTATTATACTGTGGCATCCGATTTTGTCGTTCTGTCAGTACACTTTTTCTTGCATAGCCATAGTCCTCCGTATTTTTTTGCATCTGGGTTGCGTCCATCTCACCAATTGAATAGTACCTAAGCATCGTGGCAGTAACTTGAAAATTAAGTTCCCTCGACATACTAGCAAATAAACGCTCGATTGTTTTCGTAGTAATTGGCTTGCCTTTTTTATTGCGAACACCTAGCCATACATAGGGACTCAACTCTGAATCTGGCATAAAAATTCTTGTTTCCTCTTGATAGTCTTTAAGTAACTGTTGCAGCTTCGGTGAGATTGTTACGGTTCTTCCAGATCTGGTTCCTGTGATCTGTGCTGATTCATGCTCGATGTTTAACCATTGTATGCGCACTAGTTCTGCAGGTTTAATGGCGGTTTCTTTAATGAAATGGACAATTACCTCATTACGCTTTGCTAACCATTGATGCTCCTTCGTTAAAGCCCTTTGCCCCTTCATTTGCCAAAATTGCAATACTAGCTGTAGTTGATGCGAGGTCAGTGACTCAAGTTCACTTAAATCAATACTATCTGGCTTTAATTCTGCAGCGGCTAGTAAATGAGTAAACTGGGTATTACCCATCGTTTGCAGAAAATGGAGGAATTTTTTTAATGAAGCTAACTTTCGGTTGATTGTTGAAATACTGTATTGTTCTTTCTCCAATGTGTTTTTGTAGCTTAAGACGGCTTGCTCAAATTGCTCGATTGCCGTCACATTCATTTTTTTTATAAAATGATTCATGTCGAGTCGATATTGTTTTTGCGTATGAATAGAATTACTGTTTTGCGTTACATAATGATTAAAATGAGATAGAAGGTTTTCCATCTTTTTTCCTCCTTAATAAGTGTCGTAAAATGACTTAAATAATCTTTAAATTTTGGTGCGAGCGTGTATGTAAGTTAGATAATTAAGTGTCGGATAATATGTAATTCACCTTTTATGAGAACACTTGTTCTACTGTACTATATGTCTGGCAGTTTGTTAAGAGATTTCTCGAATTGCGTACTGTTTCTCCCACTTTATCCCAAAATACATGAAATATTCAAATATCTATCGAATGCTTTGCTTTTGTAGGATATAATGGTTGAAATTAGGCATTGAGGGGGATTTTTTGTGCAAGTTCGAACAACTCGTTTAGAAGCAGAAGATGCAAAAATTATCTATCAGGAAACTGCAGGACTCGCGATTATTACGATCAATCGCCCACAAGCGAAAAATGCGTTAACTGCGAATATGTGGGATGAATTAGCGCGCATTGCTTTAACGACATTGGAAAATCCAAAAAATAAAGTATTACTTATTCGTGGCGCTGGTGAAAACTTCACAGCAGGCTCTGATATTAAAGAATTTAATGCTATCTCACTTGAAGAAGCAGAAGATGCATTTATTAATATGGAGAACACCATTTCAACAATTGAAAATTTACAGATTCCCGTTATCGGTGTAATAAACGGTCCCGCGATGGGTGCTGGTCTAGAGCTATCCTTAGCATGTGATATTCGAATTGGCTCTGATAAAGCGAAAATGGGGATCCCTGTTGGCAAATTAGGCATTACGTTAAACAATAGATTTGCTAAACGCCTAGTCGATTTAGTCGGACCCTCGAAAACAAAGGATTTTGTGTTCACTGGGCGCATGTATAAAGCGCAAGAGGCTTATGATGCCGGTATGCTTAACTATTTAGTTGCTGAAAAGGATTTAACACGCTTTTCATTACGTATTGGTAAGCTTGTAGCGGGTATGTCACCGGATTCATTATTGGCGGTTAAACAGGCTGTACGCAATTGTACGGATTCTACGCCTAGCGACTGGGGACCATCTACGCCGTTTGTGTCTAAAAATGATTTTGCTGAAGGTGTATTAGCATTCGTCGAAAAACGCCAGCCTCACTTTGCACCTAAAAAGTAAAAGAGCAAGTCATTTCACCATTGTGCAAATGACTTGCTCTTTTTTACGTTTGAATAGACCTTACGACTACATGAACTGTCGATAATTTCAACTCAAACATCGTTTCAAACGCTCGTTGAACTTCCTGCTGCAATTGTTGCATAGACGTCACTACATCGTACGTTACTGGTGCAGCAATCGATACTTCAAGTAACACAACAGGTAAATGCTCAGTAAAACGAAATGTTGACCGGTGCACTGTTTTTACTTGCTTATACTCTTGTGCAACATTATGTAATACCTGTTCATACACACGCCCAGCAACATAGATCGTTTGCCGATGGAAATCTGGTGTTACAAGTGTCGTTTCACCAATTTTTTCACTCTTAGACGAAAAAATATCACGTCCCTTTTGAACCATGCGCCTAAAGAAGTTTTGCTCCACCTGATTATATGGAATCGGCATCGTATGCTTGCCGTTAATGGCACGCACATATTTTGCGAGCAATATTTCCTCCTGCGTCCGCACTTCCTCAATTTCCACGTATTCGTCTACTTCTCCGAGCTCTAATCGATACACGATCCGATTGACCATTCTCATCGACGTACCAATCACCATTATGGTCGCAATGTTATTTTCTTTAATCGCATCTTTAACGGACTGGCAATGTGCCTCATCCATAAAAATAGCACGTTTCACCGCGGTCAATGTATTCTTTTCAAATTTAGCGGATAACCCCGCAACGTTTTTCCCATCAATAATTAGCAGACCGTCATCGATAATTGCTTCTATGTCTCTCGTATGTGCAAACGCTAATGCACTTGAGCTTTTCCCTGTACCACTCGGCCCATACAATGCTGTAATGTGCATTGCTGTCCCTCCTTAAGTATTAAATTGATATTTCTTTACAGAGTTTTCAGTTTTTAATTATGTTAAACTAGCATTATAAATCTTCGTCCATAAAGGAGCGCATCTAAATGTTTCAACCATCTGAAAAAATGAAGCTGTTCCCACAAGCTATTTTTGGTGAGCTAAAGCAATTTGCCTACGAACAACAACAAAAGGGAATGTCCTTGATTGATTTAAGCCTAGGAAGCCCAGATTTGCCTCCAGCACCCTTTTTACGTGAGCATTTATCTAATCTTGCCGCGAAGGAAACAAGCTATGGTTACACGCTTACAGGCACGCAACGATTCAATACCGCCGTATCCAACTATTATCAACGCGTAAATGACGCTACTATTGATCCTGAAACTGAAGTTTTACAAACAATGGGCTCTCAAGAAGGCCTTGTACATATACCGACTGTTTTTTGTAATCCTGGTGATTACGTCCTAACCACGAATCCTAGCTACGTAGCCTATGATGCAGGGATTCATTTAGCAGGGGCTACACCTTACTACATGCCCCTGTTGAAAGAAAATAACTACTTACCCAATTTGCAGGATGTCCCTCAGGAAATTGCAGAAAAGGCCAAATTATTGATATTAAATTTGCCAGGTAACCCTGTTCCTGCTATGCCAACAAAAGTATACTTTGAAGAAGTCATCGCTTTTGCTAAAAAGTATAACATTATCGTCCTGCATGATGCCGCTTATTCCGAGTTTTATTTTACCGGTAGCAAAGCATTAAGCTTTCTAGCTGTAAATGGTGCGAAGGACGTTGGCTTAGAGATTAACTCACTTTCAAAAAGCTTTAGCTTAGCAGGAACACGTGTCGCTTATTTTGTTGGCAACGCTGAACTAATCAAACATATTAAAATGTTAAAATCAAATTTAGACTTTGGAATATTTGAGCCCATTCAGGACACCGCTGCGCTTGCATTAGATCATGCTGAGGAAATTACCGATAATTTACGTAAAACCTTCTCACAGCGCCATAAAGTGTGTACAGAAGGATTACAGGCACTTGGTTGGGATGTGGCATCAAGCAACGGTGGTATGTTTGTCTGGGCAAAATACCCAAGCAATTTAAACAGTGTTGACTTTGCCTTTCATCTAATTGAAACAACCGGCATCATTACAGTACCTGGTACCATTTTTGGCTCAGCTGGAGAAGGCTTCGTGCGAATCGCACTCGTGCAAGACGTTGGAATATTACAGGATGCAATTTCGCGTCTTAAAAAAGCTCGTTTTACATCGAATACTAGCAAAAAATCGGCGCCTTAACGGTCGCCGATTTTTTTTATTTCATATTCATTTTTCTTTTCCGGTTGGAAACGGTTAAACCGCATTTGGAATAAACGATAGCTATGCTGCACGAGTACTTTTAACAGCGCATACCCTGGAAGCCCTAAAATAACACCTGGAATGCCGAATAATGCACCAGCAGTTAATAGCACAAAAATAATCGAAATAGGATGAATGCTTAACGATCTACCCATAATTTGTGGCGAAATAAATTTCCCCTCCACTAATTGAACAATCGTCCAAACAAACCCTAATTTAAGCAGCATAAATGGTCCTCCTGTAACGATTGCTATAACAGCAGCAGGTGCTATTGCAATAACTGGCCCTAAATAAGGGACAACACTTGTCACCATCGCAAGTAAACCTAAAAGTAATGCAAATTCTAACCTAATAATTAAAAACCCAATTGTCACCATCGTACCGATACAAATTGATACTAAAATTTGGCCCTGTATGTATGAGCTAATTTGTTTATCCATATCTGATAAAACTTGTCCAATGCCTGGACGCATTCGAGGTGGGAAAAGACGTAAAATATAATCTGGCATGTTCTCGCCTTCATACAATAAATAAAAAAGCACAAATGGAACAATAACAAGCGATAATAAAATCCCCGTTAATTTCGTAATAAACGATGTCACACCAGATGCTACGCTTGTAGCGATATTCGAAACTGTATCTCTAACTGTTGTAATTAAGTTTCCTGTTAAATCATTGACAATTGTATTGTAATCTATATTTAGAGTTTCAAAAAATTCCGTTAGCCTTGAATTATTTAATAGAACAACTATACCTTCCACAAGGTCCATAAAATAGACTGGGAATTCATTGATTAAGTTTGTAAATTGATCACGTAAAAATGGATAGATTAACACAATTGCTAATGTTAAAAATCCAATAACCCCTAAATATATAATTATAATCCCGAGTGCACGTGGAATTTTCCAACGATCGAATAGCTTTGAAAACGGGCGTAATAAATAGTACAAAATAATACCTAGTACACCCGGTAAAATAACCACTTCAAATAAAACTCGCAATGGTTTGAAAATAAATGCTATTTTATCAAAAATGAAAATGATACATCCCGATAAAAGTAAAACAATTAATAAATATAATAAATTTTTTCCTCCCAAAAAACGAATAAAACTAGATGCAAAAAAAGAATTTCTTTCTACAGGTAATGCTTTTTCATTCGCTTTGTCTTGTTCCAAAGAACTCACCTCAACATCGTTCAATTTACTACATTTATTTTACCATGATAATTTTGTTATCATCTATCAAATTATTCAACATTTATAAATTCATGTAAAATTTGTTTATTTTTCTCCAAATCAATTTCAAGTACGTCCCCTGCATGGCTATAATTTTTATCTACAAACGTACCTTGTACCGGAATAGTTAACTTTTCAAAGCCCACTGATCCGCCAGTTGCGATAGATAACACGGTCTTTAATTGTTCTGAATTTGTAATGTCTGTTGTGATATAGCCTTTTGTGGCACCGACTAGTTTTGGTAGATTTTTAACTGCACCAATCGATAATAATTCGTCCTTTAACGCTTCCATTACCTTTTGCTGACGTACCACACGTCCAAAGTCTCCTTCAGCATCCATGCGGTATCTAGCATATCCAAGTAATTCCTGTCCGTTCAAACGATGCGTGCCTTTCACAAGCTCTACTCCAATATTTTTTGACATGTTCTTCTCCACATCAATTTCCACACCATTTGGCGCAATGATATCAATTAGCGATTCAAAACTTTCAAAATCAATTAACGCATAATGATGAAATGGTAGATCAAACATTTCTGTTAACGTATCCTTTAAAAGCTGAACTCCCCCTAAATAATAGGCTGTATTTAATTTATATTGTTTATAATTTGGAATATCAGCATAAATATCGCGCATAAATGAAACGACCTTCATCTCATTTGAGTCCCGATTCCAAGATAATAGCATCATTGTATCTGTACGTGATTTTTCCTCACCGCGTGCGTCTACACCAAGAATCAAATAATTTTCAACCGTTTCATGCTTTTCGTCAGACACAAATTCTTCCTCTGGTGGCTTGGTCTTGTTCTCATCCGCTATCTGTAAACCTGCCCAAAATTGATAGCCCACATACGAAAATACAGCTAGTACGAGTACTAATAGTGTTAATCCTATAACAAGACCTTTACGTAACTTTTTCTTTTCACGTATTGGACGACGATTATTTTCCATAAATAAGTCTCCTTTTTTACACAATAGTCATTAGACGTCTCACAATTAATTTAGTTACATTATACCTCCAAAATACGGAAAAGCTATACGCTAAGTTTCCTTTATGTTACAATTTGTTTTATTTTCTTCGAGGAGTGATTGCATGAGTGAATTAAAAAAAGCAACGTTTGCAGGTGGTTGCTTCTGGTGTATGGTGAAACCATTCGATCAGTGGGACGGAATTGAGCAGGTCGTTAGTGGTTATATGGGTGGACACGTTGAAAATCCAACGTATGAAGATGTGAAAAAGGGCAATTCTGGTCATTTAGAAGTCGTTCAAATTACATATAATCCGGATGTTTTTTCATATAATGAGTTATTGGATATTTATTGGATGCAAATCGACCCAACCGATGCAGGTGGACAATTCCACGATCGCGGGGAGTCATATAGTACGGCCATTTTTTACCATGACGAAGAGCAACTAGAGCAAGCTGAAGCCTCAAAATTAGCACTTGGCGCAAGTGGCCGCTTTAGAAAGCCAATTGTCACAACTATCCGTGCTGCTGAAGTATTTACAGTGGCCGAAGCGTATCACCAAGATTACTACAAAAAAGAACAAGCGCATTATAAGCAAGACCGTGAAGTTTCTGGTCGAGATGAATTTATCGGCTCACACTGGAATAAATAATAAGTAATACGAAAGCTATTCGTTTCTTCAACGAATAGCTTTTCTTTACGCATCATTTTGATTATTCAAATATAGAACGTAGCCTCGCTCAATTACATACGGGAAATTCACTTTTATCAAAGCCGCTACATCCTCACTTTTACTATAAAATTCAATTTCATAGGTGATATATTGTTTTTTAAATGATTCAATATAGTGAATGAGCGCCTGAACTGTATACATTAAATCCACCTCCACAAAAAACGGTAACGTAATTTGCTCTGGAGGATGTGTCCCCCTCCGAAACCATAAATTGAACTCCGGTTGATGGCGAATCGGGAGTGGATGATTACTCGCTATAATTAACTTGTGCATGTGTGCCTCCCCTCAATCTCCTCTGTTTGCATTCTTCCTAGAAAACATTTCCACTGACAAGAATTTAAATTTTCAGTTTTTAAACTTATTTATCTCCATTATACTTAGTATTATATACACAAAGATAGGAGTATACATATGAAAATTATTCGACAATATGAATTCGGTTCAGCAGAACAATTAGTATTTGAAGATGCAAGTTTACCTACGTTAGGCGAAGGTGAAGTTTTAATTAAAGGCAGATATACAGGTGTAAACTTTGCAGATATAAAACAACGTGCTGGCACAAAAGAAAAAGGGACATTCCCATTTACAGTTGGACTAGATATCGCTGGCATTATCGAGGAAAGCAATTCCACTCTTTTTCAAAAAGGGGATCATGTTATCGCCTTCCCGAAAAATGGTTCCTATGCTCAATATGTTGTTGCAAGCGACAGTTTAACGTATAAAATCCCGACAGAATTTCCGTTTACGCAAGCAGCCGCAATGCCTACTGTCGCTTTTTTATCCGCGATATTAATCGAAAACATTGGGCAAGTTCAGCCCAAAGATACGATTGTCATCCATAGTGCGTCTGGTGGCGTAGGCTCGATGCTTATTCAAATGGCAAAGCAGCTTGGTGTAAAGAACATACTTGCAACTGTTGGGCATGCTAATAAATATGACTATGTAAAACAACTTGGGGCAGACTCCGTTTGTACGTATGAGTCCTTTCCTGAAATGGTTTTACAACACACGAATAATAAAGGTGCAACCGTTATTTTTGACTCCGTAGCTGGTGAAATCACAGCACAAAGTATAAACTGTTTAGCTCAATATGGGACACTTGTACAATTTGGTAATAGCAGTGGAAAAATTGGTTCATTCCTCACTTCAGACGTTCATTCTAGTTGTCGCTCTGTAAAAGGATTTAGCCTCGGAACAACACGGAAAGCAAATCCAGAAATGATTCGCCCCTACGCAGAAAAAATGATTGAGCAATTTGCACAAGGTAATTTCCAGTTAGAAATTGATCAAATTTTCTCACTTGAAGATGCAAAGCTAGCACACAAGTATGTTGAAAGTCGTCTCCATAAAGGAAAGGTATTAATTGATTTAAGCTAAACGAAAAAACTCGCCTTACTGAATTTTCCTCCAGTAAGGCGAGTTTTCTATTTTGATGCTTGCGTTCTTGCATTCTCCTGGAAAAACGCAATAAACTGTTGTCCATATTTTTCAAGCTTCATTTGCCCAACTCCACTTACAGTCAAAAATAAGCTTTCCGTCGTTGGGCGAATTTCACACATTTCTTTTAGCGTTTTATCCGAGAACACCACAAATGATGGTACGCCCTCTTCATCAGCTAATTGCTTACGAATAACACGTAATTCCTCAAATAGTGGATCCTCATCATGAATTCGTTGCACTGCAACA
>JAZLIT010000012.1:0-1488 GCA_045617525.1 Solibacillus sp.
ATAAAAGCCATTGTATTTGCAATTAAAAATGCCAAAGAAATAATCGTGAATTTAATGTACATATCCATGCTGTATGATGCTCCTTCTGTAAATTACTCTTAGAAGTGTACCCGAAATTATTAAAAATACACGATACTAAGTGGAAATAATTACTTAAGATAAAAATGCAAATGTGTTGTGATTTTAGTCTATCCAAGTGCAATAAGAATAAATCTTAAATTACATTATTTTTACTTTTTTCCTCCAAAGGATTTGTTTTTTTTGAAGGTCTTTTAGTTTTTTTATCGAAATAGTCAATAGACAGAAAATTGGAGGATGGAAAATGAGAAAAATACGATTTTGGCTTATTAGTGTAGCTTTACTTGTTAGTTTACTACTACCAGGATACGCAAATACAGCTGGTGCACAAGGGGCTTCGTTAGACCTATTAGCACTTGGGGATTCATTGGCAGCGGGGGTTAGCGAAAAAGGTGAGTTAGGTCGAGGCTATGCAGATTTCTTAGCAATAATGCTTGAAAAAGAAGGTAACTTAGGTTCATACAATAAAGGTTTTGCTAAACCAGGTTACAGTACTTCAAATGTAATTACAGATCTTGAGCAAAATGTTGAAAAGCCACTATTTGGTTTAGATGCTGTATTTGGAGAAGGGGTTTCTTTAAAGCAATCGATTATAGATGCAGAAATAATTACATTAAGCGTCGGAGCAAATGATGTATTGGGAGAGATCCCGAAAGATAAAGATGGAAAAGTAGATGTTGCAGCAATTAATCAAATGGAAGTAATGGCTGCAATCACGGAAGTAGCAGTAAATATGAATAAGATTTTAACGCAAATCAGAGCATTGAATGCAGATGCTGAAATAGTAGTGATGGGTTATTATAATCCCTATCCAGCGCTTAAGGAAATGGAAATCGCATTAGCGTTCCTAGTTAATTCAATGGATGAAGGGGTTAAGAATGTAGTTATTGCAAATGATGCGAAATTTATTGATGCGAAGGCATTAATCAAGGAAAATGCAGGGGCATACTTGCCAAATCCGGCAAACATTCATTTGAGTGAGGCGGGCTATAAGGGTGTAGCACAATTAATGTTTGAAGCATTGACACTACCAGCAACACCGCAAGAGCCTTTAATTCCAACCTTATCTGACGTTAAAGGACATTGGGCAGAGAAAAATATCCAGCAAGCCATTAGCGCAGGCATTTTTAACGGGTATCCAGACGGTACATTCAAACCAGAAAAAACGCTTCAACGTAGTGAAATGACTTCCCTTTTAGCAAGACTATGGGGTTTAAAGACAACAACAACTTCTTTACCGTTTACAGATATTACACAAGTATCGACTGCAATGAAAGCAGAATTACAGGCAGTCTATGACCTTGGTATTGTAAAAGGTGATGGTAGCGGCAAGTTTAATCCAACTTCAGAAATCAATCGTGAGCAAATGGGGTTAATGCTTGTACGGGCTTATGAAGCACAGATGAAAGC
>JAZLIT010000013.1:0-31177 GCA_045617525.1 Solibacillus sp.
ATTATCGATTTTTTAACTGAAGGATTAATGATTCATCTGGTGTTACATATAATGTCTTCTGCTCAAAGTAAATAACGAAGCCTGGTTTTGATCCGTTTGGTTTCTTTACATGACGAATTTCCGTATAGTCAACAGGCACACTTGCAGATTCTCTAGCCTTACTGTAGTAAGCGCTTAGTAGGGCTGCTTCGTGTAAAGTTTGTTGGTCTGGATTATTTGAGTGTATGACAACATGAGAGCCTGGGATATCTTTTGTGTGAAGCCAAATTTCATCTTTTCTAGCTATTTTAAATGTTAAATAATCATTTTGTTTATTATTTTTTCCGACTGAAATTTCAGTTCCTGTTGTGGAAATAAATTTCTCTGGTGTCGGTTTAGTAGGTTTTTTCTTTTTCTTAGAAGCACGTAAACGTAGGAAGCCACCTTCTGCTAGTTCCTCGCGAATTTCTTCTATATCACTAGGTGCAGCCTGTTGAACTTGCTGAGCTAGCATTTCAAAATAACGAACGTCTTCTACTGTTTTGTCTTTTTGCTCTTCAATTCGTAGTAAGGCTGTTTTCGCTTTATTGTACTTTTTAAAATAACTTTGTGCATTATCAATCGGCGTTTTACGAGGGCTTACTGAAATCGTAATTTCCTCAAGTTCATCACTGTAATAGTTTTGAACGGTTACTGTATCCACACCTTTAGCGAATTGATAAATATTAGCCATTAGTAATTCGCCATAAAGTTGAAATTGATCGAGCTTACTGGCTTGGTCATAATCTTTTTGTAGCTTTTTTAATTTCAGCTTAAGCTTGTCTACTTCGTTTGTTAACCATCGTTCTAAATCACCAGCCTGTTGTTTTACGCGATCTCGTTCAGCTCGAGCGAAAAATACACGATCAAGCAAGCTGCCAAGTGTTGGATAGTACTGACGTTCCGAATCTATGTGATAAAGGGCAGCTGGTGAGAAATAGGTTTTCCCGTTGTGCTCGATAAATGTTGGCTCAGAAATGTCGGCAAGTTCTTGGATGTAGCTTTGGAAGCTTTCGCCTCTGTTCATACGGTGTAAAAGTTCAGTTGCATGCAACGGAGAGAAGCCTGAAAAAGCAGCGACAATCTCTTTCGGTTCACGCGCTTCAGTGAAAAATGCTTCTACTTCAGCTGCTTCAACTGTATATGGATTAATTTTATTTTGAGCAGGTGGTGCAAGATACGTTTGCCCAGGTAGCACTGTTCGATAACTATTTAAAGATGGGGGTAAATGCTTCAAGCTATCAATAATTTTATCGTTTTCAGCGTCAATTAAAATACAGTTACTATGACGACCCATAATTTCTACGATTAGCTTGCGTGTAATTGGATCGCCAATTTCATTTTTACTTTCAATCGTAAAGATAAAGATACGCTCCATGGCATCTTGCTCAACTTTTTGAATAAAGCCGCCTTCAATATGTTTGCGTAACAGCGTACAAAACATAGGTGGTTCGGGTGGGTTTTCAACTTGCTGCTCCGTAAAGTGGAGGCGTGCATAAGATGGGTGGATCGATAAGAGTAATTTAAAATTGCTGCTAGCAGCACGGATTTGTAATAGTACTTCCATTGCGTTTGGTTGGTGAATTTTTGTGATACGTCCTGATGTTAGTGACGTAAGTTCCTTCGTCATTGCACGTGTAAATAAGCCGTCAAATGCCATTGTCATTCCTCTTTCGTTTGTCAGTCTATACCCTTATCATACCATTTTTTCTAGCCTAAACACGCCAACTAGGAATTTCTATAAAACATTCGTCATAAATCGAAAAACATATGCTATAATTGAAAGAGTATGCAAAAAAAGGGGCGTGATGAACCTTGGTACGCAGTATGACCGGTTTTGGTAGAGGTGTCACAACGACAAACAATTATCAAATAACGGTAGAGGCTCGCTCTGTCAATCATCGCTTTTTAGAAGTCGGACTGAAATTCCCGAAAGAGTTTTTAGAAGTAGAAGCGATGGCGAAAAAGATTGTTTCTAATCAAACCTCACGGGGTAAAATTGACCTACACTTATCGATTAAAGAATTGCATGAAGCACCCAAGACTATTCGTATTAACTGGGCATTATTAGAAGCCTATCAAGCCGTCAAACAACAACTTTCTTCAAAAGTCTCGTTGCAACAAAACTGGACGATGGAAGAACTTGTGAAAATCGATCAAATGCTACTTGTTGAAAATGAACAGCTAGCTATGGAAGATATGACAGAATGGATTCAAAATGCGACAAAAAAGGCAATTGATCAATTAGTGCAAATGCGAGAGCGTGAAGGACAAGAATTAAAGTCAGTTATGCTACAATTAAAAAATCAGCTACAAGATGAAATCATAAAAATAAAAGAGTGCTCATCTGAAGTGGTTTTAAAATATCGTAATCGTTTACTTGAACGCATAAAAGAAGTTGCGGAAAATGAACACGTGGAAGCGCGTGTATTAGCAGAAGTAGCACTTTTTGCAGAACGTGTAGATATTACGGAAGAGTTGGACAGGATGGAGAGTCATATTGTTCAACTTGAAGAAATCATGCAGGAATCAGAAGCAATTGGACGTAAACTTGAATTTTTAATGCAGGAAATGCATCGTGAAATTAACACCATTGGTTCAAAAAATCAATCGTCAAAGTGTTCAGTCGCGGTAGTACAAGCGAAAATGATTCTGGAGAAAATGCGCGAACAAGTGCAAAATATTGAGTAAGTTTTAACTTCTTTCCGCTAAAGCCTCCCACCTCTATAGGTTACGAGTATGCGGAGTATTTGTTGTTTTCAAATGGTGTCTTAAACAATTGCGAAGAAGAAGTTAAGCCTCTGGCAGATGTCACGAATTCTACCGAGGCAGAATTGATAGAATGAGGGAGTATTTAAACATGATTAAACAACGTGGCTTATTAATAGTCTTATCTGGGCCTTCAGGCGTGGGGAAAGGTACAGTTCGTAAAGAGCTTTTTTCTCAACCTGATACAAACTATGAGTATTCGATTTCTGCAACAACACGCTCTCCGCGTGAAGGTGAAGTGGATGCTGTCGATTATTTCTTCAAATCTCGAGAAGAATTTGAAGCGTTAATCGAACAAGGCGGGCTTTTGGAGCATGCTGAATTTGTTGGGAACTATTATGGTACACCGCTTGCTTATGTAAATGAAACGTTAGAAGCTGGGCGAGATGTATTTTTAGAAATCGAAGTTCAAGGTGCAGCCCAAATACGCGAAAAAGCGCCAGATGCACTATTTATCTTTTTAGCACCACCTAGCATTTCAGAGCTAGAGCAACGATTAATAGGTCGCGGCACGGAGCCAGAAGACATTATTGCAAAACGAATTGCAACAGCGCGTGAAGAAGTCGAAATGATGAGCCTTTATGATTACGTTGTTGAGAATGATGAAGTACAAAATGCGTGCGATAAAATTAATGCAATTATTAAAGCAGAACATTGCCGCCGCGAACGAGTAGAAAAACGATATTTGTCAATGTTGAGAGGAGAATGAAAATATGTTATATCCATCAGTAGATTCATTAAAAAAAGAGATCGATTCAAAATATTCACTAGTGAGCTTAGCTTCTAAGCGTGCTCGCCAAATGCAAGAAGAGGGTGGAGAGCGTCTTGATAAGTACGTTTCTTACAAGCCTGTTGGCCGCGCACTAGAAGAAATCGCTGCAAAAAAATTATCACGTGTAGCGCCAGACGCTTCTACAGTTTACGAAGACGAAATTTAATTTTTTCGGAAATCATTTAAGAAATAATACTGACTTTAGGAGCTCCCGGAGAATTTTTCTTTGGGAGCTTGTCATTTGAGGGGGAAAACGATGCAGAAGAAAAATATATTATTATGCGTATCGGGCGGTATCGCCGTTTATAAGGCAGTGAACTTAACGAGTAAGCTAACTCAAGCAAATTTTAATGTAAAAGTCATTATGACTGCTTCAGCACGGCAGTTTGTTAATCCCTTAAGTTTTCAAGTGATGTCAAAAAATGATGTCTATTTTGATACCTTTGATGAAAAAGATTCTTCGGTTATTGCTCATATTGATTTGGCTGACTGGGCCGATTTAGTGCTTGTTGCACCTACAACAGCCAATGTAATTGGAAAATTGGCGAATGGTATTGCCGATGATATGCTGACGACGACGTTACTCGCTACGACAGCACCGGTTTGGATTGCCCCGGCGATGAATGTACATATGTATGATCATCCTGCAGTCATACGAAATATAGAAATACTACATCAGGATGGCTACCGTTTTATCGAGCCATCTGAAGGTTATTTAGCCTGTGGTTATGTAGGTAAAGGTCGTTTAGAGGAGCCAGAGAAGATCACAGAATTGGCACTAGCATATTTTCAAGGCCAGCCGAAACAATTACAAGGTAAAAAGATTGTAATTACAGCGGGGGTTACGCAGGAAAAACTCAAGCAACTAAATCTAAAACTTACATCAACTGCTAGTGTTCCAACCTTTAGCACAACCTTAGCACAGGTGGCCGTAGGATTAGGCGCAGAAGTTACGCTCCTAGCAGCAAATTTACATAGCGAAATTCCACAAGGTGTTCGCTTAATTCAGGTGGAAACATCTAGTGAATTAATAAAAGCATTGACTGTTGAAAATGAGCAGTCGCATGTTGTTATTCATACGGCCAATGTAAATGAATATAAAATCACAAAAGAAATGGACACAGAAACTGAGTTCAATGTTTCAGTGGAGCCTGTAGATTTACTTGCTACCTTAGAAAAAGCAACTGATGATCAAATATTCCTCTCTTACGAAGAGGATCAAGAGAAGGTTATTTTCCCGCAATCCGTTCAGCTTGATTATGTTTTAACAAATTCAGCATTACGTCATTCTAAGGGTGAATCGATACGATTGGGGCAAACTTCAGAGATAGAAAGAGCGAAAGCTGTATTCAATATACTTTTTGGAAGTGAAAATAACCTATGATTGAAAAAATAGCATCTGTGATCGTCGATGTTTCGGCCTATCCTGTTGATCGTCCATTCGATTATAGTATCCCCCTAAAATTTGCTGATATTATCGAAGTAGGTTGCCGCGTAAAAGTACCTTTTGGGCCGCGTAATGTACTTGGTTTTGTGGTGGCAATTAAAGAAGAAACCGATTTTGATCGTTCGAAAATTAAAGCGGTGGCAGAAGTGATGGATATAGAGCCTGTGCTAACGCAAGAGCTGATGCAGCTTGCACCGTGGTTGAAAAATGAAACGATCTGTTATGAGATTGATGCGCTGCAAGTTATGCTACCATCTGCATTGCGTGCGAAATATGAAAAAATCGCTTATTTAGTCGTTCCTCTTGAAGAAATTCCGGAACGGTTACAGGCTTTTTTTACGTCAACAAATTTAGCGACGAATGTGAAAAATTTTGAAAAGGCCGATGAATTTTCCTTGTTAAAGGAAGCAATTCAGGCGGGCTATGTAAAAATTGAAAATAGTGTGAAGCAACAGGGCAATGTAAAATTCGAGCGGGCGATTAAAATTTCGAGCGACACCCAGTTGTTGGCTGAAATTGAAGCTCAAATTTTAGCGCGTTCGAAAAAGCAAAAATTGCTCGCGCAATGGATGCTTCAACATGTCGGGGAAACAATCCCGGTTCAAGCTGTCTATGAAGAAATTGATGTGACGAGTGCAGTCATAAAGCAAGTGGTAGAACGCGGGGCCGCACAATTTGTGCAACAAGAAGTGTACCGAGATCCGTTCACGAAAGATGTTGAGCACACGAATAATTTACAGCTAACCGATGAACAACATAATGCGCTCGGAAAAATACTCGATGCAATGGCACAAAAAAAGCCGGAAACGTTTTTACTACATGGAATAACGGGCAGCGGGAAAACGGAAATTTATTTACAGGCTATAGAACGTACGCTAGCGGACGGTAAGGATGCGATTGTACTTGTTCCTGAAATTTCATTAACACCTCAAATGACGGAGCGCTTTAGATCTCGTTTTGGTGAAAAAGTAGCGGTTATGCACAGTGGATTATCGGTCGGTGAAAAATACGATGAATGGCGCAAAATGCAGCAGGGCAAAGTCCATGTTGTTGTTGGCGCACGCTCAGCAATTTTTGCACCATTTCAAAATATAGGGCTCATCATACTAGATGAAGAGCATGAATCAACATATAAGCAGGATGATTCACCGCGCTACCATGCGCGTGATGTGGCAATTTGGCGCGCAAAATTTAATAATTGCCCAGTCATTTTAGGCAGTGCAACGCCTTCGTTAGATTCGTTTGCACGTGCAAAAAAGGGCGTTTATACATTATTGCAGTTAAAAGAACGTGCAAAAAAGCAGGCATTACCTAAAGTACAAGTAGTGGATATGCGAGCTGAGTTGCAAAGTGGAAATCGCTCTACATTTAGTGTGGCGCTAATGGAAGCAATGCGTGAACGATTTGAGCGTAAGGAGCAAATTGTACTATTTCTAAATCGTCGGGGCTATTCTTCATTTGTGCTTTGTCGTGATTGCGGTACGGTTGTACAATGTCCAAACTGTGATATTTCATTAACCTATCACCGCTCAACAGAAAAGCTGAAATGTCATTATTGTGGTCATGATGAGCATGTTCCGCATGAATGTCCTCAATGTCAAAGTGATCATATTCGTTTTTTTGGAACGGGTACACAGAAGATAGAAGAAGAAATTTACACGTTGTTCCCAGAGGCGCGAGTCCTAAGGATGGACGTCGATACCACGAAACAAAAGGGCTCACATGAACAATTACTTGATGCATTTGCTACAGGGGAATACAATATATTACTTGGTACGCAAATGATTGCAAAGGGACTAGATTTCCCGAATATTACGTTAGTGGGCGTATTGAGTGCAGATACATCACTACATTTACCGGATTATCGTTCTGCTGAGCGCACGTTCCAACTGCTAACTCAAGTAAGTGGGCGCGCGGGACGCCATGATAAGTTAGGTGAGGTTGTGGTTCAAACCTATACACCGGAGCATTATGCAATTGAACTAGCGAAAGATCAGTTATATGAACCGTTTTATGAACGTGAAATGTATATGAGAAGGCAAGCAGGCTATCCACCGTATTATTACTTGGCATTAATCCAGGTGACGCATGAGGATGTTATGCTGGCGGCGGAGTATGCAGCAAGGGCCACAGAGTATTTACGTGAGCAATTATCGTTCAGTATATCGATCATCGGGCCAACAACTGCGAGCATAAGCCGTCTCCAAAATAGATATCGTTATCAATGTTTGATAAAATACAAGGTAGAGCCCAATTTGATACCTGTGCTGCTTCAATTAATTAAGCTGTACCGCTCAGATTGGATAAAAAAAGGAATTACGCTAACCGTCGATTTAGATCCGACCATGATTTAGTAGCGTTTAATATAGAAAGAGGTACGGATAATATGGCTATTTTAAAAGTAATTACATCACCAGCAGAAATTTTATCAGCTCCAACAAAAGAAGTAACAGTAATTGATGATTCAATCATCACATTATTGGATGATTTATATGACACAATGGTTGAGCATGATGGTGTTGGTATTGCTGCACCACAAGTAAATGTAGGTTTGCGTATTGCAATTGTTGAATTAGGTGAAGATATTTTAGAAATGATTAACCCAATCGTAATTGAAACACGTGGTGAAGAAGAAGACGTAGAAGGCTGCTTAAGCTTCCCAGATTTATTTGGTATGGTAAAACGCCCAACTTATGTGAAATTGGAAGCAGCAGATCGCGAAGGTCGCATTTATGAATTAGAAGCAGAAGATTTTGAAGCACGCTGCATTTTACATGAAATCGATCATTTAGATGGTGTTTTATTCGATTCGAAAATGACACGTGTACTGACGCAAGCAGAATTAGATGAATTATACGCGGATATGGAGGAGGAATAAGGTTGACGAACATCGTATTTATGGGAACTCCAGCATTTTCAGCACCGATTTTGCGTATGCTTCATGAAGAAGGATATAATGTGCTTGCTGTTGTCACACAACCAGATCGTCCAGTTGGCCGTAAAAAAGTGCTAACACCACCTCCAGTTAAAGAAGAAGCAATGCGTCTTGGCTTACCGGTTATTCAACCGGAAAAGCTGCGTGGTTCTGAAGAGTTACAGCAAATTATTGCGTTAAATGCAGATTTAATTGTTACGGCGGCATTTGGCCAAATTTTACCGAAAGCATTACTCGATGCGCCAAAACTAGGCTGTATTAATGTGCATGCCTCATTACTACCACAATATCGTGGTGGCGCGCCAATTCACCAAGCAATTATGGATGGTCAAGCATCTACGGGTGTTACAATTATGTATATGGCAGAGAAGTTAGATGCAGGTGATATTATTTCACAACGCGAAATCATGATTGAAGATACAGATCATACAGGTTCAATGTTTGATAAATTATCTGAGGTAGGGCGTAGCCTATTATTTGATACACTACCTTCTATTATTGATGGCACGAATGAACGTATTGTACAAGATGAAGCTTTAGTAACATATGCTGGTAATATTAACCGTGAACAAGAGCGTATTGATTGGTCGAAAGATGCACGTACAATTTATAATAAAGTGCGTGGGTTACATCCATGGCCAGTAGCTTATACAACGTTTGAAGAAGGTATTTTCAAGATTTGGTGGGCGATGGTTGGAGAAACTTCAACTTCAGCGCCAGCAGGTGAAGTTATTCGCATTGAAAAAGACTTCTTTGAAATTGCAACAGCAGATGGTGGAAGCTTAAGAGTATTAGACTGCCAACCAGCAGGGAAAAAACGCATGACTGCAGAAGAGTTTTTACGCGGTACTGGGTCGAAATTACAGATTGGGGACCGTTTTGAATGAGTAAAAAGAAACAAGAAATTTGGGATGGTAATGTGCGTGACGCAGCTTTAACGATTTTATTAACAGTCGATAAAAGCCAGGCATATAGCAATTTACTATTACACCAAACAATTGAAAAACATAAAATTGACGCGAAAGATCGTGGACTGTTAACAGAGTTAACGTATGGAACGCTTCAACATAAATTAACATTAGACTACTATCTAGAGCCTTTCCTTCGTGGAAAAGTCGATATGTGGGTAAGATGGTTACTACGTCTTTCTCTTTATCAAATGCATTATTTAACACGTATTCCGCCGCATGCTGCTGTAAATGAGTCTGTGGAAATCGCGAAACGTCGCGGTCATAAAGGAATTGCGGGGGCAGTTAACGGCATTTTACGCTCGATTTTACGTGAGGGTGTTCGCTCTCTTGATGAAATCGAAAATGAAGTTGAACGCTTAGCTGTTGCAACAAGTCATCCACAGTGGCTTGTTGATCGTTGGGTTGAAAGTTATGGTTTCGATAAAACGAGTGAAATGCTTCATGAAAATAATATCCCACCAATGCAAACCGTACGTGTAAACACGACAAAGGCAACGGTAGAACAAGTGTTAACAACGCTAGAGCGTGAAGGCGTGCAAGCAAAACGTAGTGAATATATGCCGGAATGTGTTTACTTATTAAGTGGACAAGCAGCTCGTACAGCAGCATTCAAGCATGGATTAATTACAATTCAGGATGAAAGCTCAATGATTCCTGCGACAGTATTAAATCCACAGCCAGGTATGAAAGTATTAGATATGTGTGCGGCCCCAGGTGGTAAAACAACACATATGGCTGAAAAAATGAACAATGAAGGCTCTATATTAGCGATGGATTTACATCCTAAGAAGCTTGATTTAATCGATGAAAATACAACGCGCCTTGGTCTTGAGATTGTGCAAACTGCACCACTTGATGGCCGTAAAGCAGCCGAGTTTTTAGAAAAAGAAAGCTTTGATGCGGTTTTAGTGGATGCACCATGTTCAGGGTTAGGTGTTATGCGTCGTAAGCCGGATATTAAATATACGAAGCGTGAAGAGGATTTAGCTAGCCTTCAAACGATTCAATTAGCAATTTTAGATAATGCCGTGCAAGTATTAAAACAAGGCGGTAAACTTGTCTATAGCACATGTACTGTCGATTTCAGTGAAAATGAGGGTACGGTAAAGGCCTTTATCAAAGCACACCCAGAAATGGAAGCAGTTAGATTAGAAAACTTACCAACACAACTAGATACGAAGCAACAAGACGGGATGTTACAAGTATTCCCGCAAGATATTGGTAGCGATGGATTTTTTGTTGCAGCATTCGTAAAAAAGGAGAGTCCAAAGAACTAATGGAACAAAAGAAATTTGATGACCGTATTCAAGATTTAGTACAGGAGGTTGAAAAAGCTCCGACACGTCGTGTGAAAAAAGAAAAACCTCAATTAAAACCTTCAATCTATTCATTGCGTCCGGATGAATTACAAGATTGGTTAGTAGAGAATGGCGAAAAAGCCTTCCGTGCTGGTCAACTATATGAATGGCTATATGTGAAACGTGTAAAAACGTTTGATGAAATGACGAATATTGCAAAAGGCTTACGTGAAAAGTTAGAGGCGCATTTTGCGTTAACTACACTTTCAACTATTATTAAACAAGAGTCGAAAGATGGTACGATTAAATTCTTATTCCAGTTACAAGATGGCTATTCAATCGAAACAGTATTAATGCGCCATGAGTACGGAAATTCAATTTGTGTAACGACACAAGTTGGTTGTCGTATCGGTTGTACATTCTGTGCATCAACATTAGGTGGTTTAAAGCGTGACTTAATGGCTGGTGAAATCGTAGAGCAAGTTGTACATGTACAGCAAGAGCTTGATTTAATTGGAGAGCGAGTAAGTTCAGTTGTAATCATGGGTATCGGTGAACCATTCGATAACTATGATGCAATGATGCATTTCCTGAAAATTATTAACAACGACAAAGGCCTTAACATCGGTGCCCGTCATATCACAGTTTCAACTTCAGGTATTGTTCCAAGAATTTATGAGTTTGCAGATGAAGAAATGCAAATTAACTTTGCTGTTTCACTTCATGCGCCAAACCAAGAAGCACGCCAAAAGCTTATGCCAATTGCACGTGCTTATAAAATTGGAGAATTACTTGACGCAGTTCGTTACTACACGGAGAAAACAGGCCGTCGTGTAACATTTGAATACGGTTTAATGTCAGGTCAAAATGACTCAGTTGAAATTGCCGAAGAATTAGCTGCATTAATTAAAAATATTAAGTGCCATGTTAACTTAATTCCGATAAACTATGTACCAGAGCGTGATTACGTTCGTACATCAAAAAATAAGATTTTTGAATTTGAGAGAACATTGAAGAAAAATGGAATCAACGTAACGATTCGTCGTGAACAAGGTGCGGATATTGCTGCAGCATGTGGACAATTACGTGCGATAGAACGTGCCGAAGAAACTAAGTAAGTAGGTAGGTGTCGTTTGTGGAGTATACAGTTGAAAGTGATATTGGAAGAAAGCGGTCAACAAATGAGGATCGTGCTGCATTTTTTGAGCGTTCAAAAGAATTAAAATTAGCGATAGTTGCGGATGGAATGGGCGGTCATAATGCTGGCGATATAGCGAGTGAAATGGCGATTGTTGAGCTTGAAAAGTTTTTTCGAGAAGCAGATTTAGCCACATTCAATAACGTTGACTCGTCTAAAGAATGGCTTCGTGATGTAGTTTCAGAATTGAATTACAAAATGTATCAATATTCTTTGAAAAATGAAGGTTGTCAAGGAATGGGTACGACATTGATAGCCTGCTTAATCAACCAAGATCAGCTTTTAATTAGTCATGTAGGTGACAGTCGTTTGTATTACTTCACAGATGAGGAAATGAAACTTGTAACAAGAGATCATTCCTATGTGAATATGTTAGTGGACTTAGGTCAAATTAATGAAGAAGAAGCAAAAGAGCATCCAAGGAAAAATGCAATCGTCAAGGCAATTGGAACAGAAACTTCGATTGAACCCGATTTTTTTGAGCTTCAAATTGGCGAGGAGAGCTATGTATTAATCTGCTCGGATGGTTTAAGTAATAAGCTTGCAGAAGGTGAGATAGCGGCATTATTAGCGCTATCTTTGCCTATTGCAGATAAAGGAAAAAAACTAGTGCAGCTAGCAAATGAATGCGGCGGAGAAGACAACATTTCCTTAGTTTTAATGTCATACGATAAGGCGGAGGTGGAATAATGCTAGTTGGAAAACGGATTAATGGTCGCTATAAAATTATAGATACGATTGGTGGCGGAGGAATGAGTCATGTTTATTTAGCGCATGACATGATTTTAAACCGCGAAGTCGCAATAAAAATTTTACGTTATGATTTTTCGAATGAAGAGGAATTACACAGAAGATTCCAACGTGAGGCGTTGGCAGCAACGAGCTTAGCACATCCGAATATCGTGAGTATATATGACGTAGGCGATGATGGTGATTTACACTTTATCGTAATGGAATATATAGAGGGCAAAACATTAAAGCAATACATACAAGAATTTTCACCCGTGTCGCCAGCTAAAGCGATCCAAATTATGAAGCAGCTGACGTCTGCTATTTCGCATGCGCATGAACATCAAATTATTCATCGGGATATAAAGCCACAAAATATTTTAATGGATCATAATGGAAGTGTTAAAATTACTGATTTTGGTATTGCCACAACTTTATCGGCGACGAGCTATACACAAACAAATTCAGTAATTGGTACGGTTCATTATTTATCGCCAGAACAGGCGCGTGGAGGCATTACATCGCATAAGTCTGATATTTATGCGTTAGGTATTGTCCTTTATGAATTATTGACAGGAGAATTGCCCTTTTCTGGGGAGTCGGCAGTTTCGATTGCATTAAAACATTTACAAGCAGAAACACCTTCTGTTCGTGCAATAAATTCAGCGATTCCACAAAGTCTAGAGAATGTAGTAATTCGTGCTACGGCTAAAGATCCAAATCATCGCTACCTAAACGTAGATGAGATGGAATCTGATTTAGATACAGCTGTATCGTTAGCACGTTCCAATGAGATAAAATTTTCAGTACCGACAGATGATAACGAAACAAAAGTACTACCAATTGTAAAAGTCCCTTCAAAACTAAAGGGGGAGCTGCCAATAATTGCACCTGCGAAAGAGCAAGTAGTAAAGAAAAAATCAAAAGTGCCATTTTTAATAGGTGGAATTTTACTTGCGCTCGTTTTAGCTTTTGTGGGTTATCAACTATTGAAACCGGAAAGAATTGAAATTCCAAGTGTAGCGACTTTAAGTCTTGAGGATGCCATGAAACAATTACAAGACCTAGGTTTTGTGATTGGCGAGATAACGGAAAGAAATGACGACAATATTGAGATAAACCATGTCATTGAATCAAACCCTAGAGCAGGAATTTCACGTGAGAAAGGTTCAGAAATTGATTTAGTCGTAAGTTTAGGGGTTGAATCATCAGAAATGGTTGATTATGTAACGCGTCAAATCGAGCAAGTTCAGGCGATGCTTGAAAATCGTGATTTTGTCGATATTATAGTTGATAATGTGTACTCGAGTCTCCCAGTAGGTGAAATTATAGAGCAATCACCTTTAGCTGGAGAGAGCATTATTCCAGCTGAAACGACGATTGTATTTAAGGTGAGCCAAGGGAGAAAATTAGTGGAAGTATCTGATTTAACTTTATATACTCAACCTGCCCTTAAAGATTATGAACGAAGTAGTGGTTTAGTCGTGAAGATTAAAGGGGAAGAAAACTCTGAAACCGTCCCTGCTGGAAGCGTCATTTCTCAAACGCCTAAAGAAGGTGTTGAAATTGCAGAAGGTGAAACGGTTGAGGTTGTTCTTTCAATAGGGCCACCTAAGATAGTTCAGAATGTTGTACACCTAGATATTAAGATTCCGTATGAACCGATTGTTGAAGGTGAAGAGCAAACGATACAAGTTTATATTCGAGATAAAACACATTCGCTTGATGAATTATATGAAGAACCATTTACTATAACTGAGGATAAAATGTACCGTATTACATTCGAGATTTTAGAGGGCGAGACGGCTGATTATCGAATTTTACGTGATAATCAATTGATTTTAGCTCCAGAGGAACCGATTTCGTACAGTAGCACAAACTAAGGAGGAATTTGATGGCATTTGGCCAAATTCGAAAAGCTTTAAGCGGCTATTATTATGTATATGACAACGGAGAGCTTATTCAATGTCGTGGTCGAGGTGTATTCCGAAATAGGGGAGAATCTCCGTTAGTTGGGGATTTTGTCGATTACGATAAAGAAGTGCAATCGGAAGGCTATGTCATGAAACTGCATCCGCGCACGAATGAACTAGTTCGTCCACCGATTGCTAATGTTGATCAAGCACTTTTAGTGTTTTCAGTTAAGGAGCCTGCATTTAACACGACACTTTTAGACCGCTTTTTAGTGGTTTTAGAGTCTTTCCGTGTTAAACCGGTCCTTTGCCTGACTAAAATGGATTTATTGACTGAGCAAGAACTTGAGCAATTAACGCCGTACATTGAAGATTATAAAGCAATTGGGTATACAATTTTAACAACGTATATAGATGATCCAACGTTAATGGAACGACTTACGCCGATGTTAGAAGGAAAAACTTCAGTTCTAGCTGGTCAGTCTGGTGTAGGGAAGTCGACAATGCTAAACACATTACTACCATCATTAAATTTAAAAACAGATGCGATTTCAAAAAGCTTGGGACGCGGGAAGCATACTACGCGCCATGTTGAACTAATTGAGGTTGCAGGCGGATTACTTGCCGATACACCAGGATTTAGTTCGTTTGATTTTGAGATGATTGAAAAAGAAGAATTAACGAGTTGCTTCCCTGAATTTGCACGTATTTCAGAGGATTGTAAATTCAGAGGTTGCCTTCACATAAAAGAGCCTAAGTGTGCTGTTAAAGAGGCCCTAGAACAGGAAGAAATTCGCGCGTACCGATACAAGCATTACGTACAAATTTTGCAAGAAATACAAGATCGAAAGCCGAGGTACTAGAAATGATTAAAATTGCACCATCGATTTTAGCTGCAAACTTTGCAAAGCTAGGAGAAGAAGTAAAAGAAGTAGAAGCTGCAGGCGCTGAGCTAATTCATATTGATGTAATGGATGGCCACTTTGTTCCGAATATTTCATTTGGTGCGATTGCTTTAGAAGCGATTCGCCCACTCTCTTCATTACCAATGGATGTACATTTAATGATTGAAAATCCTGACCAATATATCGAGCAATTTGCAAAGGCTGGCGCGGATTACATTACAGTCCACGTAGAGGCTTGTCGCCATTTACATCGCACAATCCAATTAATCCGCTCGTTTGGCGTGAAGCCAGGCGTTGTGTTAAATCCGCATACGCCGATTGAAACGATTCAACATGTGCTTGAAGATATCGATATGGTATTGTTCATGACGGTTAACCCTGGATTTGGAGGTCAAAAATTCATTGAATCGGTTGTACCGAAAGTAGAAGCGTTATCAAAAATCATTAAAGAACGCGGGTTATCGATTGAAATTGAAATTGATGGCGGAATTAATGCAGAGACAATCGTTCCTTGTGCAAAAGCAGGAGCAACAATTTTTGTGGCGGGTTCAGCAATTTATAGTAAAACAGATCGTGCAGCTGCACTTCAAGAAATTAAAGCTGCAGGATTAGCGGCAATACAATGATTGTATTAATTTGTTCAGGTGGACCGAGTGTTGAGCTCTGTCTGCTTGAACGTTTTTTGAATCGTGAGGATTGTGTGATTATTGGCGCAGACCGGGGAGCCTATACACTTTTGCAACAGGGGATTACACCTAACCTCATTGTAGGCGATTTTGATTCGGTCAATGAGCTTGAATGGGCAGAACTCGAAAGTAAAGTGCAGCATATTGTGAAGGTCCGCAGTGAGAAAGAAGAAACGGATACGGATTTAGCACTTCGCTATGCACTTCTCTATTCGCCAACTGAAATTATCTTAACAGGTGTTACAGGTGGACGTTTGGATCATGAGGAAGCCGCTAAGCGAGCCCTGCTAAGAGTCCAGGTTGCGAATCCGACAATTCGCTGTTCAATAGAAAATAAGCAAAATACTGTGAGCTATTTAGTGGAGCCTGGTAAAAAAATACCGTTGCATAGAAAAATGCGTTATGTGTCCTTTTTTGCAGTACAAGAGCCGATTGAAGCGGTAACACTGCGCGGTGTTAAATACGAGACGATGGCGGAGTCTATGGATATATATAGTTCTCGATTTACGAGCAATGAGGTATTAGATGATGATGCGTATATTTCCTTTTCCAATGGCATATGCTTAATGATAACGAGTATAGATTAAGCGAGGAGGGCCAGGTTGAAAGTATATACGTTTCAATTGCCTAAGTTTATTAGTTCGTTTACGAGAGCATGTTTGAAAATGGTACGGAAAAAATAGAAAGTAGCGGCGTCCATTTGTGAACGCCGCTACTTCTATTGCGCGAAATAATAGGTTGAAAAAGAAAAAAGGAGATGCCCCCTAAAGGTCATCTCCTTTCGTCGCGTTAATTAAACGCGCTCAATTTTACCTGATTTTAATGCACGAGCAGAAACCCATACACGCTTTGGTTTACCATCAACTAAGATGCGAACCTTTTGTAGGTTAGCGCCCCAAGTACGTTTTGTTTTGTTCATAGCGTGAGAACGATTGTTTCCTGCGCGAGCTTTACGGCCAGTGATTACACATTCTTTTGGCATGTAAATTCCCTCCCTTACAGATGAATCTGAAAGCTAATTATTTCAGTTCGATATTTCACATACCATAACAATTTAACATACCTGCCAAGTGAGTGCAAGGGATTTTACACAACCTTTCAAGAAAAAAACCTTTACACCCTAAATTTGCACTTAAATCTATGGCCAATATCATATAGTATGATATTAATTGAATTTGAATATGTACATGCACCATTTAAAAAAGCTTCAAAAAAGGCATATTTGATAATAAAGTTGAATCAACAAATCAAATAATATTTCGAATACTATTTATCATTTAAATTACAAGAAAAGACGAACTATTTAGTAGCTCAGTACGTCAAAGGTTGTGACATGTAACATATATATACAATACGGGAAACGTGTTATAATAGGCTTCGTTGTGACTTGTGTTGCCTAACGTAAAGAAATAATGGTACAATGTGTATTAGTCAAAAAGAGCCAAGGGGGCATACTTATGTCAGTAGAATTAAATAATGAATTCGGCCAAATTGATATTTCAAATGATGTCATTGCTCAAATTGCAGGTGGAGCTGCTATTGAATGCTACGGTATTGTAGGTATGGCATCTAAACATCAAATTCGCGACGGGTTAACAGATATTTTACGTAAAGAAAACTTCGCTAAAGGCGTATTAATTCGTCAAGCAGGTGATGATCTACATATTGATATGTACATCGTCGTAAGTTACGGTACGAAAATTTCTGAAGTAGCTTATCAAGTTCAGTCAAAAGTTAAGTATACAGTAAATAAAACACTAGGTATGAGCGTTAAATCGGTAAATATTTTTGTTCAAGGTGTTCGTGTAACGAACGTGTAAGAGGAGGATACGAATCAGATGAAGTCAATAGGCGGAATTAAATTTGCTGAAATGGTTGAAATGGGTGCGCACCACCTTTACCAAAATGCAAGTTATGTAGATTCATTAAATGTATTCCCTGTGCCAGATGGTGATACAGGGACAAACATGAATTTATCAATGACATCTGGTGCAAAGGAAACTGAAGTGCATAAGTCTGCACATATCGGTAAAACTGCACAAGCATTGTCAAAAGGGTTATTAATGGGAGCACGTGGCAATTCAGGGGTTATTTTATCTCAATTATTCCGTGGTTTCGGTAAATTAATCGAAAAAGAAGAAACAATTAATGCAAAGCAATTAGCAAGTGCATTCCAAGCTGGTGTAGATACAGCGTATAAAGCAGTTATGAAGCCAGTTGAAGGTACGATTTTAACTGTGGCACGTGAAGCAGCTGCAAAAGGTGTGGAAGTGGCACAAACTGAAACAGACGTTATTAAATTAATGGAAGCGTTCATTGTAGAAGCGAAAGCATCTTTAGATCGTACACCCGATTTACTGCCAGTTCTGAAAGAAGTAGGTGTAGTTGATAGTGGTGGTCAAGGTCTTTTATTTATTTATGAAGGATTCTTAGCATCACTTAAAGGTGAACCACTTCCAGAGCGCAATGAATCATCTTTAGATGATTTAATTAATGCAGAACATCACCGTGTACAAGATTTCATGGACACTGCTGATATCGAATTTGGATACTGTACAGAAATCATGGTTCGTTTAGACGCATCATTAGAGCCATTTGATGAAGAAAAATTCCGTAATGAGCTTGACCCAATGGGAGATTCTTTACTTGTAATTTCAGATGATGAAGTGGCGAAAGTACATATTCACTCTGAAACACCAGGTCTAGTTTTATCTGCAGGTCAAAAATATGGTAGTTTAATGAAAATTAAAGTAGACAATATGCGTGAGCAACACTCTGCTATTGTTAATGAAACACCATCTGCTCCTGCTAAAAAGAAAGAGAAGATTCCATATGCAATCGTTACAATTGCAATGGGTGAAGGTATTTCAACTTTATTAAAATCAATAGGCGCATCTTATGTAATTGAAGGTGGTCAAACTATGAACCCTTCAACAGAAGATATCGTTAAAGCGGTAAAAGAAATTGGCGCTGAACGCGTATTAATTTTACCAAACAATAAAAATATTATTATGGCGGCAGAACAAGCAGCGGAGCTTTTAGAAATTGAAGCTGCGGTTGTTCCGACAAAAACGATTCCTCAAGGGATGGCGGCTATTTTATCTTATAACCCAGAAGCATCTGTTGAAGAAAATAAAGTGAATATGACTTCAGGATTTGCCCATGTTAAAACGGGTCAAGTTACATTTGCGGTTCGCGACACATCAATTGATGGCGTTGAAATCCGTAAAGACGAGTACATGGCTTTAGCTGAAGGTAAAATTGTACTATCTACACCTACTATGATGGATGCAGCGAAAGAAGTTGTAACTTCAATGGTAGATGAAGATTCTGAAATTATTACAATCATCTTTGGTGAAGATACAGATGAAGCTGGTGCAAGCGAGCTAGCAGCATTTATTGAAGAAAAATATCCGGACATTGAAGTAGAATTGGTCGAAGGTAAACAGTCTCTTTACCCATTCATTCTATCAATCGAATAGATTATAAATGAAAAATAGTCTATGCATTTTTGCATAGACTATTTTTTTGATTTAATTAAGTGAGAAATGAGTAATTTTTGTCTAGGAAAGGCCAACATGATACACTACAAATACATAGTTTAATTGAAATGAAAGGGGTATCCTTTATGAAATTTACATCCGTTTTTGACATTATTGGACCGGTAATGATTGGTCCTTCGTCATCACATACTGCAGGGGCAGCACGAATCGGGCGAGTTGCGCGTGATTTATTTGGAAGACAACCGAAATGGGCAAAAATCCATCTTTATGGATCATTTGCTGAAACATATAAAGGCCATAGTACAGACGTTGCGATTGTTGGAGGATTACTTGATTATGAAACATTTGATGAACGAATTAAAACGTCATTTGAAGAAGCGGCAATTGCAGGGCTCACATTTGAATTTATCCCTGAAGAAGCACATAAAGAGCATCCAAATACAGCACGTATTGTAATGGGTGATGATGAAGGTGAAATGAGCGTCGAAGGGATTTCAATTGGCGGCGGTAAAATTGAGATTAGTGAAGTGAATGGCTTCAAATTGAAATTAATGGGTGGCATGCCGGCCATTATGGTCGTACATGATGATCGTGCAGGCTGTATTGCAAACGTAGCAAATTGTTTAGCGATGCATGACGTAAATATTGGCCACATGGAAGTTTCACGTATTGAGCGTGGCTTAACAGCATTAATGGTGATTGAAGTTGACCAAAATATAGATGACCGTATTTTAGATCAAATTTCGTATATTCCAAATATCACAAAAGTCTCAAGAATTAACAACTAAGGGGGAATCGACATGGACGTATTATTTCAAAATGTACGAGAGCTTGTTGAACGTGCAGAAAATGAAAATAAATTAATCTCAGAAATTATGATTGAACAAGAAATTTTGATGAGTGGACGTAAGCGTGAAGCGATTATGGAGCAAATGGATCGTAATTTAACGGTGATGGAAGAAGCGGTAGAACGTGGATTAAAGGGTGTTCATTCAGTAACTGGATTAACAGGTGGTGATGCTGTGCTAATTCAAAATTATATCGCAACAGGTAAATCACTTTCGGGTGAATTATTATTAGATGCTGTGAGTAAAGCAGTAGCAACAAATGAAGTAAATGCAGCGATGGGAACGATTTGTGCAACGCCTACAGCGGGATCAGCTGGTGTTGTTCCGGGTACGTTATTTGCTGTGAAAAATAAATTAAATCCGACGCGTGAGCAGATGATTCGTTTCTTATTTACTTCAGGAGCGTTCGGCTTTGTGGTAGCGAATAATGCATCGATTTCAGGTGCGGAAGGTGGGTGCCAGGCGGAAGTAGGCTCTGCAGCAGGTATGGCAGCTGCGGCAATCGTTGAAATGGCTGGCGGTAGCCCGCAACAATGCTCGGAAGGCTTTGCGATTACACTTAAAAATATGCTAGGTCTTGTTTGTGATCCTGTAGCTGGTTTAGTGGAAGTACCTTGCGTAAAACGTAATGCGATGGGTGCTGCGAATGCGTTAGTGGCAGCGGATATGGCGCTAGCTGGTGTAACGAGTCGTATTCCGTGTGATGAAGTAATAGGCGCGATGTATCGAATTGGTAAATCTATGAGTGCGGATTTGAAAGAAACAGCACGTGGAGGACTTGCTGCAACGCCAACAGGTAAAGCGTTGGCTGCAAAAATATTTGGAGGAGCTGTTTTGCAAGGTGAATGATCAACTCCTTCAATCGGTATCGAGTTTAAAAGGTGTAGGAAAAGAAACGGCAGAGCATTTAACGGAATTAGGGATTCATACAATTCACGACTTAGTGTGGACGTTTCCGTATCGACATGATGATTTTCAACTAAAAGATTTAACAGAAACCCCACATAATGAGCGTGTGACGATTGAAGCGGTTGTTGAAAGTATGCCAACCGTGCTGTTTTTAGGGCGCAATAAATCACGTTTGCAATTTAATGTGCGAACAGGTAGGCATTTGGTGAAGGTTATCTTTTTCAATCAGCATTATTTAAAGCAAAAATTAACGCCGGGCATGGTTATTACAGTGACGGGTAAGTGGGACCGTGGGCGTCAAGTTATTATGGGTTCTTCTGTTGCGTTTGGCCCTAAGACAGATGTAGTTGACTTTGAGCCGGTTTATAGCCTTCGAGGTAATGTGCAACAAAAACGTTTCCGTAAATTGATGCGTCAGGCATTAGATTTAGCGGGAGAAACGATGCCAGATGCTTTGCCTGAAGATTTAAGGGCGCAATATAAACTAGTGCAAGTTGCGGAAGCACTTGAGGGTGTTCATTTTCCGAAAGATGCGGAACACGCGAAGCAGGCACGCAGACGTTTTGTGTATGAGGAGTTACTTGAATTTCAGCTACGGATTCAAACATTGCGTAAAGTACGTAAGGAAGATGAAAAAGGGCTTTCAATTCAATATGATTTACCGAAAATCAGAGAATTCATCGCGACATTACCTTATGAATTGACGGGTGCGCAAAAGCGTGTTGTGAATGAAATATGTAAAGATTTAAAAACACCTGAGCGCATGAACCGTCTATTGCAGGGGGATGTAGGTTCCGGGAAAACAGTTGTAGCGGCTATCGGCTTGTATGCAGCTGTGACAGCAGGCTACCAAGGGGCGCTAATGGCTCCGACTGAAATTTTAGCGGAGCAACATGCAGAAAATTTACAAGCATGGTTTGAACCTATTGGTGTTCGCATTGCGATTTTATCGGGTTCCACAAAAGCAAAAGCACGTCGCGAAATTTTACAGCGACTTGCGGATGGAGAAATTGATATTTTGATAGGGACCCATGCATTAATTCAACCCACCGTTCTTTTCAAAAACTTAGGCTTTGTCATCACGGATGAGCAACATCGATTCGGAGTGGAACAGCGACGTGTTTTGAAAGAGAAGGGTGATAATCCAGATGTGCTCTTCATGACGGCTACGCCAATTCCGAGGACGCTTGCGATAACTGCCTTTGGTGAAATGGATGTGTCAATTATTGACGAGCTTCCAGCAGGGCGTAAAATCATCGAAACACATTGGATGAAGCAGGATCAATTAAGTAGTGTGCATGCGAAAATGACTGATGAATTAGCTGCCGGTCGCCAAGCGTATATTATTTGCCCGCTGATTGAAGAATCGGATAAATTAGATGTTCAAAATGCGGTTGAAGCATATGAGCAACTTGCTACATATTATGCTGGGCGCTACCAAGTTGGCCTAATGCATGGTCGTTTATCTGCGGAAGAAAAGGATTCTGTAATGCGCGCATTTAGCGAAGGTGAAATTCAAGTGCTTGTCTCGACGACTGTTGTGGAAGTAGGTGTGAATGTCCCAAATGCTACATTTATGGCGATTTATGATGCAGAGCGCTTTGGTCTTGCACAACTACATCAGTTGCGAGGACGTGTTGGGCGTGGAGAACATCAATCATATTGTATATTAATCGCGGATCCAAAATCGGACGAAGGGAAAGAACGCATGCGCTCAATGACGGAGACGAATGATGGATTCCTTTTAGCGGAAAAGGATTTAGAATTGCGCGGGTCAGGAGATTTCTTTGGGAAGCGTCAAAGTGGCTTGCCTGAATTTATAATGGCGGATTTAGTGCATGATTATCGTGTTCTTGATATTGCTAGACAAGATGCAGCACGTTTAATTTATACAGATGAATTTTGGCAAGCAGATGAATATGCTGCTTTACGCCAAATGCTCTCGGATTTTGGGATTTTAGATGGTACGAGAATCGATTAATTATCATTAGTTAGCGTCATAAATCATTTATTTGAGAATGAAATGGCGAATACTAAAATACAATGAAGTGATGTGACTATTTAGTAAGATAAGTACTGTGCCTAAATAGCAATTTATCCATGAAGAATAATGCTTTTGTATAAAGTTGGAGGACGCGACAAATAATTGTTGCGTTCTTTTTTTGTACACTGTATATTAAAATTAGTACCAAGTGCTAATACTTAATGAGAAGGTGACGAGTGTTATGAAACGCACGAAAAAAGAACGTCAGCAAATGTTAACGGAAAAAATTGCAGATAATCCATTCGTCACAGATGAACAGCTTGCAACGGAATTAGCCGTTAGTGTTCAAACCATAAGATTAGATCGAATGGAACTTGCAATTCCCGAATTGCGCGAACGCATAAAAGATGTTGCTTCGAAAAATTATGAAAATGAATTGAAGTCACTGCCGCTTGATGAAGTGATTGGTGAAATTATTGATATTGAATTAGATAAACGTGCACTGTCCATTTTTGAAGTGGAGGAGGCACATGTTTTCCAACGTAATGGCATCGCACGCGGACATCATTTGTTTGCGCAAGCTAATTCATTAGCTGTGGCGGTTATTAATGATGATCTTGCATTAACGGTTCATTCCAAAGTAACTTTTGTAAAGCCTGTAAAAGCGGGAGATCGTGTTGTGACGAAAGCAATTGTCACTGGAAAGCATGAGCAAAAAAATCGAACATACATCACGGTAACATCGACGGTTGATAATGAAATCGTCTTTAAAGGAGACTTTGAAATGTACCGTATGAAAGGTGAGGAAGTGTAATGATGAAAATTGCGGTAGATGGTATGGGTGGCGATAACGCACCACAAGCTATAGTTGAAGGTGTGTTAATGGCGTTAGAGGAATTTGATAATATTGAAGTGCAATTATATGGGCAACAAGAAGCGATGAATCCTTTTTTAAAAGTACATCCACGCCTGCAAGTTATTCATTGTGAAGAAGTAGTGGAAGCTGAAGATGATCCTGCACGTGCAGTGCGTCGCAAAAAGGACTCGTCAATGGCTCGTATGTTAGAGGCCGTGACTGAAGGGATCTCAGATGCTTGTTTATCAGCAGGGAATACAGGTGCTTTAATGGCGGGTGGCTTATTTAAAGTAGGTCGTATTGAAGGTGTTGCCCGTCCAGCGCTTGCAACGACGCTTCCAACACTGAATGGTGATGGTTTCTTAATGCTTGATTTAGGGGCAAATGCAGATGCGAAACCAGAATATCTTCAGCAATATGCGATAATGGGGGATATTTATGCGAAAAAAGTGCGCGGCTTAGCAGCTCCTCGTATTGGCTTGGTAAATATCGGGACAGAAGATAAGAAGGGTAATGAGCTGACAAAATCAGCATTTGAATTACTTTCAAAAACTGATTTTAATTTCAAAGGGAATATTGAAGCGCGTGAACTTCTAAATGGTGTTGCGGACGTGGCTGTTACGGATGGTTTCACTGGAAACATGATTCTTAAAACAATTGAAGGTACCGCTGGCGCAATGTTTGGTATGCTGAAAGATGCATTTACAACAAACGTAAAGTCAAAAGTGGCCTATGTACTTGTGAAAAATGAATTAAAGGTTATCAAAAATAAACTGGATTATACAGAATACGGTGGTGCGGCATTATTTGGATTAAAAGCACCGGTAATTAAAGCGCATGGTTCGTCTAATCCGCGTGCGATTTTTAGTGCCATCCGCCAAGCGCGTATGATGGTTGAACACGATGTATGCAAAACGATCGAAGTGGCAATCGCAAGTAGCCAGCAAGTAGAACAATAAGTTTTAATGACGAATACGAACTCTAAATTTATTTCCTGGGTAATGACGCCTAAGGAAAAGAAACTTGTTTTTAGTTTGAGGGTTTCGTTGCATGCTAGTTAATGGTAATCTAGGGATGCTAAGACGACAGAATAGCAAGGAATGTGTATACTTATTTAGGGGAGGTGACCGATTTGACTACAATACTAGAGCGTGTTTCAAAAGTAATCGTCGACCGTTTAGGCGTTGACCAAAGTGAAGTGAAATTAGAAGCTTCTTTCCGTGATGATTTAGGAGCTGATTCACTTGACGTGGTAGAATTAGTAATGGAACTTGAAGATGCATTTGATATGGAAATTTCCGACGAGGATGCTGAGAAAATCTCAACAGTTGGAGATGCCATTAATTACATTGAAAGCAAAAGCAACTAATAATTCAGGAGTATGTGTAGCATAATGATGTTGCACATACTCTTTTTTTTTTCTTGAAAATCCCTATTTTGATGAAAAATAGTTTGAATTTAAAAAATCAGTTAAAAATGGAATAATAACAGACGTTTTTTCCTTTATTCCCTTTGCTTTAGCGCATAGAACAGGGTAAACTAAACGATAGAATGAAGAAGGAAGGCAGATTGTTCATGACGACAAGAAAAAAAGGAATCCAACCTAAAATTGGCATACTACCTGAAAAAGTGCGTAGTACATTTGAAGTATTACTAGAAGAGCTGAATGTCCAGTTCCAAAACAAGTCTTTACTATACCAAGCATTTACCCATTCATCTTATGTGAATGAGCATCGTCGTAAGCAGTTTACAGACAATGAGCGTCTTGAATTTTTAGGAGATGCCGTACTAGAATTATCTGTTTCAAAGTATTTATTTGAAAAATTTCCGCATATGAGCGAGGGTGAGCTGACTAAGCTCCGTGCATCAATCGTTTGTGAGCCTTCATTAGTAATCTTTGCTAACGAATTGCAATTTGGTCGATTCGTGTTATTGGGCAAAGGAGAAGAGTTAACGGGTGGCCGTGAGCGTCCTGCATTACTAGCGGACGTATTTGAATCATTTGTTGGTGCCCTTTATCTAGATCAAGGCTTAGAAACAGTTGTTGCGTTTTTAGAGAAAATTGTATTCCCGAAAGTTGAAGTTGGTATATTCTCTCGTGTAATGGACTTTAAGAGTCAATTACAAGAGATGGTGCAACAAACGAATAACGGGGCGCTTATTTATGAAATTGTCGAAGAAAAAGGTCCTGCGCATAATCGAACATTCGTATCGCGTGTGTTATTAAACGAACGTGAATTAGGTGTTGGTGGTGGGAAATCTAAAAAAGAGGCAGAGCAACAAGCTGCTCAAAATGCAATGATTATGTTAAAGAAAGAACTGCAAGAGGAGGGATAATATGTTCCTGAAAAGACTTGAAGTTGTTGGGTTCAAATCCTTTGCAGATCGAATTGGAATTGATTTTGTTCCAGGAGTTACTGCAGTAGTTGGGCCTAATGGTAGTGGTAAAAGTAATGTAACCGATGCAATACGTTGGGTACTCGGGGAGCAATCTGCAAAACAGCTTCGTGGTGCTAAAATGGAGGATGTTATTTTCGCAGGGAGTGAGTCGCGTAAGCCACTTAACTTTGCTGAAGTAACACTTGTTTTGGATAATGAAGATGAGCGAGTGGCTATTCCTTACACGGAAATTAGTGTTACGCGTCGTGTTTATCGATCGGGCGACAGTGAGTATTTGTTGAATAATCAGCAATGTCGGTTAAAGGATATTACCGATTTATTTATGGATTCTGGTTTAGGTAAAGAGGCTTTTTCAATTATCTCTCAAGGCCGAGTTGATGAAATTTTAAATAGTAGACCAGAAGACCGCCGAACGATTTTTGAAGAAGCGGCTGGTGTTTTGAAATATAAATTACGTAAAAAGAAGGCTGAGCATAAATTAGTTGAAACAGACGATAATTTAAATCGTGTACTTGATATTTTACATGAGATTGAAGCCCGCCTCGAGCCATTAAAAATTCAAGCGTCAGCAGCGAAGGATTATGAGCGAATGAATGCGGAGCTAAAGGACTTTGATATTGCGCTAATGGTGCATGACTTACAATTGAGCAAGCAAAGTTTAGTGAAAATTATTGAAGCGTTTCAATCAATTAATGCAACGGAGCAAGAAAAAGCGAAAAATATTGCTGAACTTGAGCAATCAATGCGTACAATTCGCCTTGATTTAAAGGCGATTGATGATGTGCTTGATACTTCTCAGGAACAATTAGTTGAGGCAACGGCAGAGGTTGAGCGTTGGGACGGTCGTAAAGAGCTTGTCAAAGAGCGGAAATCAAATGCTTTTAAAGCACTCGAACAAATGCAACAGCAATTAGTTGAAGCGAAAGCAGTTGTGGTACAACTTACAGCAGCTCAGCTTGAAAAGAAGGAACAGTTTGGCGTCAAGCAACAAGAAGTTCAATCGATTCGTACAGAGATTAAACAATTAGAGCAAGCGTTAAATCGTTCGGCTTCAGAAATTGAAGAAGAAATTGAGCAGTATAAAAACCGCTTTATTGACCTTCTAAACGAAGAAGCAACACTTAAAAATGAATTAAAACATATTGAGCAGCAATTAACGCAGCAGCATGATACGGTATCTAAAATGTCGGATCGCTCTGCTGAAATGAATAAAGAATTAATTGAGCTGAAAACGCAGCTTGATCTGATTACAGTGCAGCTACATAATGCGGAAAAATCAGTTTCAGAACAGTTAGAGCGCTACAATTTTTTACAGGTACAATTAAAAACAACATCAACTGAATTTGATGAAAAACAAGCAATGCTTTATAAAGGGTATCAACATATCCAACAGCTAAAAGGTCGTAAAGAAACATTAGCTGAGCTTGAAGCGGATTTCTCTGGCTTCTTTCACGGTGTAAAAGAAGTGTTACTTGCTCGCGATCAAGGTAGTTTACAGGGGATTGAAGGCGCGGTTGCAGAATTAATTCACGTGGAAAGCAATTACTCGCAAGCGATTGAAACGGCATTAGGTGCGGCTTCTCAGCATATCGTAACAAAAACAGAGCAGGATGCACAAAAGGCAATTAGTTGGTTAAAGCAACGTCGTGCAGGTCGTGCAACATTTTTACCAAAAACGGTTATGAAATCTCGTAAATTGTTTGAAAATCAGTTAGGGCAAATACTGCAACATGAAGCATTCGTAAAAGTGGCCTATGAGTTAGTGAGCTTTGAGGAATCAAATCGCACAATCGTAGAGAATCTGCTTGGAAATGTTATCGTTGCGAAGCATTTACAGGGTGCTGGTGAGATTGCGCGTATTCTAGGGTATAAGTACCGAGTTGTCACACTAGACGGGGATATTGTTAACGCGGGTGGTTCCCTAACAGGTGGTACTAATAAAACGCAATCGACTTTATTCTCGAGAAAAGCGGAGTTAGAGCAACTTGTTGAAACGATTCGGGAAATGGAAACATCGATTGAAACGGCGGAGCAAGTTGTGAAAGAGAAGAAGGAAGCTATCGCGACAATGCGTCATGAACTTGATGTATTAAAGCTTGAGGGCGAACAGCTTCGTGAAGAGGAACAAGTATTGAAGCAAGCGTATCTTGAAGTGGAAATGAAAAAGAATACGATTGAAGCGACGGTGTCAATGGCAACGTCTGAGCAATCTTCGGTTTCAAACCGCAAAGAAACGCTAGTAGAGCAAGAACAACAATTATCAGCTCGTCTGAAAGTACTTCAGCAGGAGTTAGTGGGCATTAATGAAAAAGTAGATGAACTAACGATCGCAAAAGCGAATAGTGAAACGGAGAAGGATGTCCTTCGTGAACAATCGGCTCAGTGTAGATCGAAATTAGCCGTTGCACAAGAGCAATTACTGCAAGTGCAAACATCAACCGCAGATCTTGAGCTACAGCTATCGAAGGCAGTTCTAACGCTACAGAAGCAAGAACAAGAGATTGCTTGGGTTGAAAATGGTGAAGACGTGAAGGGGCCAACCGTTGAAGAAATCGAGAAAACGGTTTCGGAGTGGTTAATTAAGCGTGATGTCCTTTCTTCAGTCATTACCGAAAACCGAGAAAAGCGTCATTCGTTGCAACAGTCGATTGTATCTTTAGAAGAACAGTTAACGGAGCAACAGCGTCAGCATAAAGGTTTCGTGAATGAATTACGCGCAATTGAATTGAAAAAAACACGAATTGAAATGGAAATGACGACGCTACATGACCAGTTATTCGAGTTATATGAACTTGATGAGGAAGAAGCAATTGATTTGGCGATTGAAATTGATGACGAAGAGCAAGTGCGTCGCAAAGTAAAGCTGCTGAAACAATCAATCGAAGATCTTGGTCCGGTAAACTTAACGGCGATTGAGGAGTTTGATCGCGTTGAGGAGCGCCATGTATTTTTAACAGAGCAGCGCACGGATTTATTAGCTGCTCAGGAAACATTACATGATGCGATTAAAGAGATGGATGAAGAAATGACAATTCGCTTTACCGAAACATTTACGATGATTCGTGCGCAATTTAAAATCGCATTCCGAGAGTTATTTGGTGGTGGACAAGCTGATTTAGTTTGTGTTGATCCAGAAAATATGTTGGATACAGGGATTGAAATTATCGCGCAGCCACCAGGGAAGAAGTTGCAAAATTTAAGCCTGCTATCAGGTGGAGAACGCGCATTAACGGCAATCGCTCTGCTATTTGCAATTTTAAATACGCGTCCAGTACCATTCTGTATTCTCGATGAGGTAGAAGCTGCACTCGACGAATCGAACGTTACACGCTATAGCGAATATTTAAAGAAATTCAGTGAGCATACACAATTCATCGTTATAACACACCGTAAAGGGACGATGGAAGGGGCGGATGTTCTTTACGGGATTACGATGCAAGAATCAGGCGTTTCGAAACTTGTATCTGTAAAACTAGAAGAAGCCGCATTAGTTTGATGAAGGAGCGATATATTAATGAGCTTTTTTAAACGTTTAAAAGAGAAATTAACAGGACAAGCAGAACAAGAGTCGATTGTTGAAAAACGAGATGTAGCTGATGTCGAAGCTTCTAAGGAAGTAACTGAACTTGTGGCAGAGGTTACCCAACAACCTGTTAAAGAAGAAGCCGCAGATGCAGGGATCGTCAGTGAACCAATTACAATCCAATCAGAGCCAGAACAAGTTGTCGGAGATTTAGTCGTAGAGGTAGTCGAAAAAGCTGAAGAAGTAGTAGAAGTTTCAACAGAAATCGTGCCAATCCAAGAGGTTGTAACGGAGGAAACGGAAAAAGCTTCAGCGTGGTCGATTACTAAGAAGTTTAAAGAGGGCCTAGCGAAAACACGTGATTCATTTACATCAAAAGTGAATGATTTAGTGGCAAAATATCGTAAAGTTGATGAAGATTTCTTTGAAGAGCTAGAAGAAGTTCTTTTACAGGCGGACGTTGGCTTTGAAACGGTAATGGAGTTAATGGATAAGCTACGCTATGAAGTGCAACGCAAAAACATTAAAGATACGAACGGTATTCAAACGTTAATTTCTGAGAAGTTAGTTGAAATTTATGAAGCTGGCGAAGAAGATATGACGGAGTTAGATATCCAACCTGATGGGGAATTAACGGTTATTTTATTTGTGGGCGTTAATGGTGTTGGTAAGACAACAACAATTGGTAAGTTAGCGCATCGATTAAAATCTGAAGGTAAAACAGTGATGCTTGCTGCGGGCGATACGTTCCGTGCAGGAGCAATTGAGCAACTTCAAGTATGGGGCGAGCGTGTGGGTTGTGAAGTAATTGCGCAATCTGAAGGTTCGGATCCTGCAGCAGTTATGTATGATGCAATTCGTGCAGCGAAAACGCGCGGTGCAGACGTATTAATTTGCGATACAGCTGGACGACTTCAAAATAAAGTAAACTTAATGAACGAACTTGAAAAAGTTCACCGTGTTATTTCGCGTGAAGTGCCAAATGCGCCACATGAAGTATTACTTGCGCTTGATGCAACGACTGGTCAAAATGCATTGATCCAAGCGCAAACGTTCAAAGAAGCTACAAATGTAACAGGTATTGTATTGACGAAGCTTGATGGTACTGCAAAAGGTGGTATCGTACTTGCGATTCGTAGCAAACTACACATTCCTGTGAAATTTGTAGGTCTGGGTGAGAAGATGGATGATTTACAGCCATTTGATGCGGAACGTTATGTATACGGTTTATTTGCAGAAGGTATAGACGCAGAACTACGAAAAGAACAGCAAGATTAAAATAGTAAGCTTCTCGTAACATTCCACTGTTGCGAGAAGCTTTTTTTGGCTCTATAAAATTGCGCATAAAAAAAGGGTGTCTGCAGAATTGAAAGAATTTAGAAAACATAAGCATTTTAAAGTAAAGATTTAATTAAGCAGAGTATATAAAACTTGCAGGAATCACCTTTGATAGTGCTCGTTGATTGGAGCGGAGGGGGCCCGCGACTTCCAGGGGATTAGCACGTGCGGAAAA
>JAZLIT010000014.1:0-27239 GCA_045617525.1 Solibacillus sp.
ATTACGTTTCATGGTTTACGTCACTCCTATGCATCTTATATGCTGTCAAAGGGAGTGAACATTAAAGTCATTCAAGAACAACTTGGTCATGCCAATATTCGTGAGACACTCAATACTTACTCACACATAGATAAAGAGCAAAAAGAAAAGGCGAGTGACCTCTTCGATAACCTGTGAAAAATCACTTTGGTCACTTTTGGTCACTCGCCATTTTTTGGTAATTCTCAATCCCTTGCTGTTCTTACTCTTGAATCGCAGCTTCTAACGCAATAACCATCATATCATTAAAAGTAGTTTGACGTTCTTCAGATGAAGTTACTTCACCTGTGATAATGTGGTCAGATACAGTTAATACAGTTAATGCTTGACGACCGAATTTTGCAGCTAATGTGTAAAGTGCAGATGTTTCCATTTCTACAGCTAGAACGCCATAAGCAGCTAATTTTTCGTTTTGTGCTTCATCAGAATAGAATTGATCAGCTGTGAAGATATTACCTACACGTACGTTTAAACCAGCTTCTTTTGATGCAGTGTAAGCTTTTAATAATAAATCGAAATCTGCAGTTGGTGCGAAGTCGATTGTACCACCGAAAGCAACACGGTTAATTGCAGAATCTGTTGAAGAAGTTTGCGCGATAATTACGTCACGTACTTTAACGTCTTTTTGGATTGCGCCACAAGTACCAACGCGGATTAATTTTTGCACGCCGTATTCAGACATAAGCTCATTTACGTAAATGCTAATTGATGGTACACCCATACCTGTTCCTTGAACAGATACACGATGACCTTTGTATGTACCTGTATAACCTAATGCATTACGAACTGTATTATAGCAAGTTACATCTTCTAAAAATGTTTCTGCAATATATTTTGCACGTAATGGATCTCCTGGTAATAAAACGATTTCAGCGATTTCGCCTTGTTTTGCTGCAATATGGATACTCATAGTATTCCCTCTTTTCAATTATTTTCTACTTTATCATACTTTGTTTAACAATTTCATGCAATGGTAAGACGTCTTCCCTCTAAATTAATCTGACTAAATTACAAAAAACCTTTTGCTTACCATTAAAAACTATATTTTGAATCGTATTCATCCCATATTTCATCTAATGTAGCTGCTTTCATATTTTCATTCGCTTGCATTTCAACATAATTACTTACGGTCTGAAACCTCGTCGTACTTCTCGGAAATAAAGAATCCTCGAAAACAGCTTCTGCAAATCGACCCTTTTCATTATTTGCTCCGCGATATGTTAATACAAATTCATAAAATGTTTTCATCATTTTGACCTCATAACTTCCAACTAATTACTGTTATTATAATTTATTTACTGAATAAAGCCACGTATTTACCGTAACCCTCTTGTTCTAATTGCTCAACTGGAATAAATCGCATTGCAGCAGAGTTTATGCAATAACGCAATCCGCCAAATTGTTCTGGGCCATCTGGAAATACATGCCCTAAATGTGAATCAGCATCCTTACTACGCACTTCTACACGACGCATTCCGTGCGTTGTATCAAAGTGCTCCAAAACCTGTTCTTTCTCAACGGGTTTTGTAAATGCTGGCCAACCACAACCTGAGTTGTACTTATCTTTCGAGCTAAATAGTGGTTCACCTGAAACAACATCTACGTATAATCCTTCTTCAAAATGATGATCGAATTCATTTTGGAAAGGCTGCTCTGTCCCATTTTGTTGCGTTACATAAAATTGAAGATCCGTTAATTCTTTTAAGCGTTGTTCTTTATTATTATTCATTATTTTTTCCCCCAATGCTTTTCGATGAAGCCTGCACGACCCGAGCCAACCTGATAACCGTTGTAATGTGCCGGATTCTTTTTATAGTAATGTTGGTGATATACTTCTGCCTCGTAAAATGGTTTTGCATCGCGAATTTTCACCGCAATCGGTAAACTGAATTTACCCGATTCATCTAATTCTTGCTTTACACGCTCTGCAATTTCTCGTTGCTCCTCATCATGCACAAAAATTGCCGTTGTATAAGATTCACCACGATCATAAAACTGCCCACCAGCATCCGTCGGGTCAATTAAGGTAAAATAAAGGCGCACTAAATCCTCATACGCATAAATGGCCGGATCAAATGTAATTTGCACTGCCTCTAAATGACCTGTCGTTTCACTGCATACTTGTTCATAAGTCGGGTTTTCAACATGGCCACCCGTATAGCCAGAGATGACACTCTCGATGCCTGGTTGCTCGTCAAATGGCTTTACCATACACCAGAAACATCCACCAGCAAATGTTGCCTTTTGATAGTTCATGAAGCTTTCTCCTCCGATCCACTGCCTGGGACAATAATTTCAAGTAAAATTTTATCCCCCGCTAAATCTATTTCTTTTGCACGTACACGATTCCCATCTGCAATATTCAATCTTGATAAATCGATATAAATTTCCTCTTCATTTGGGCGTACAACAATCCAATTTGGAAATTCAACCGCATCATTTAGTAATTTCAAAACCGTTGATGGTGGTATATTTTTTTTGCCAACATGCACCTTCGTCTGTTGCAAACGTATATTTCCATCATAAACAACAGGATCAAAGTCCATTTGAATTGGTATTGTAATGCCAAAAATAATTAATTCACTAAAAATATAAATTTGGTCTTCTACTTTCAGGCTAACTTCCATTGCCTGATCCTCCACTGCTTCTGCTAAATACTTCTGCGCAATCGATTCAAATTCCTTGGTTGTTGTTTGCACAACCAATACATTCTCCTCTGGATACGTATTCGCCCTAGGTATTTCTGTATTATCTGTCGGTGAAGTCGCCAAATATATAAAAGATACAATTATCAAAATTACTAAACTTGCTAAAGCTAAAAAGGCGATCTTCCACTTATTCATGTTGCTCACTCCTCAAATCCTAATAACCCGCCAGACATTTGCTCGACGTCACACTCTTTCATTCGCTCAATTACACGCTCGGCCATTTTTCCATAGCCTTTCGCATTTGGATGGAAAAAGTCGGTATGATAGACCATATTCAAATTCGACGTGTATAAATCTTCAACCGACACAAAACACGCGTTAGTAGTACGGTTAGCTAACTCCTCAATAGCATCATTCCACTCCGTAATAATTGAGTCGAATGGTTGACTCGTTTCGAGTGGATCTATTTCTTCCGTAATTACTTTAAACGGATCATAAAAACCAATCATAACAAGAGGTGCATCCGTTTTCGCCCGAATTAACTTAATAATTTCTTGATAGCGCTCAATAAAACGCGGCATCTCTGTTATAAATATTTTTTTATTCAAATTAAAAATGTCACGTTTAACCACTTTCATGACATCGTTACCACCTAGGGTCATTGTTAGTAAATCCACGGATTCTAATTCTGCATCATAATGCCCATTTTCAAGTAGCGTTAAGAGTTGATCACTTCGACGTCCATTTTTACCGCGATTGTCTAAAATAACCTCACTTACAGCCGGCCATTTTTCAAGTTCTCTTGCTAAAATTCCCGTAAAGCCCAAATCGCTTTTCTCATCCCCGATGCCTCTTGTTAAAGAATCCCCTAATGCTAAGTATTGCACAGGTCTTGCATCAATCTCTTTTAGATCTAACCAATCAAATAGAAAAAAACCTTCAATCATTTCTTTTACCGTTACATTCTCTTCTTCATTGCCGACTACGTCAATCGAAACTGGCTCCACCGCCTGATCTTCAACCACTGTTTCTCTATCCTCTATTGAAATGGTATTACATCCACTCACCAATAGGACGCAAATTCCTATTATTATAAAAAGTCGTTTCATTTATAAAAACTCCCTTAAGTAGCTTCCCTTATATTATATGACGAGTACAGTCTGATTAAAAGAAATGTATGCACATATTTCGCTTAGTTTACCCTAAAGTCACGGTAAAATGAATATAATTGCAATTTAAAATGTTTCATAACATCATTTGCACGGGTTGTCTACTTATTATGAATAGGGAATTCCATTATTTTGAAAAGTTGTAGCGAAATATCAACGCTTCACAAATCCCGTAAACTGTGAGCAAAAAAAATGCTATACTAACTTTTCATCAATGAAAAGTTTGGAGAACCTATGCTACATTATAAACAACACAAATCGAATGAAAATTATGAATGGCTAGTCCTTTTACACGGATTAGGCGGTAATAGTACATTATTTTATAAGCAAACCGATTTTTTATCGCAGCACTATAATTTATTATTAATCGATTTACCTGGCCATGGGGAATCCGGTGGCATAGACATTCCTGTCTACTGCCCTGAAATTGTGGCAGACAAGGTAATTGATTTATTGAATAAATTATCTATACAAAAACCTCATTTTTTAACGTTTTCTTTAGGGACAATCATCGCCAATGCATTAATGCACCGAGTACCTGATCGAATCGAAACAATGACATTAGCCGGTCCTGTATTAAAATTAAAAAGATGGTCAGAAGTTTTAGTGAATACTGCATGGAAACTTCGTCATTTCGCATCCTATATGACTTTTTATAAAATCTTTGCCCATATTATGATGCCGTTTAAATCACATGCAATTTCCAGGCATTTCTTCATTAACGAGGCCACAAAATTAGGACGTAAAGAATTTGTGAAATGGGTACACTTGCTAATTCGGGCAAAAATACCTTATGAGAAACTACACAATTCTAAAAATATGGTCCCTAAATTTTATTTAATCGGTGAAGATGATCATATGTTTCTTGACGAAGCGAAGTACGCCGCATCTAAAGATCAATTTGCACGTATTAAAGTATTACCTAATTGTGGCCATGTATGTATTATCGAAAGTAGTGAAGCGTCAAACAATGCTATTCATTCCTTTATTCAAACATATAACAACGGTAAATAAAAACAAGACCCTCTACCCTAGATTAGGATAGAAGGTCTTGTTTATTTTTTATGCTTCCACATAATACATGAAGCCAATTGCCCCAGGTCCTGTATGTGTACTAATAATCGGTGAAGTAAAGGCAATATCAAAATCATTGAATCCTGTGTCTTTCACTAAATCCAAAAGGGGTTGTCCCATTGTATGCATGCCATTTGCGTGTGAAAGGCCTACACCTTTTACTTTTTTACCCGCAGTATCATTTTGGAATTGCTCGAATAAATATTTCACCACTTGCTTATGACTACGAGGCTTCGCACACGGGTTAAACGCACCAGTATCTAGGTTCCCAACTGGCTTTAAATTTAGAATAGAGCCAAAAAGCGCTTTCCCCTTACCGATACGGCCACCTTTAACCATATTCTCAAGTGTATCTAATGCCACGAATAAACGTGTGTTTTCACGTACTTTATTAACGTGTTCAACAATTTCCTCCACAGATGCCCCGGTATCGCGTTTCATAGCAGCTTCACGTAATTGGAACGCTAAACCCCATGCGATATAACGTGAATCTACCACAGTTGCGTCAGACTCTGTCATCTGAGACGCTTGACGAGCTGATTCTACAGTACCACTCATACCACCTGTCATATGAATCGAAATAATTTGATCGCCATCCTTACCAAGCTCATCGTATAAATCTTTAAATTGTCCGGGAGCTGGCTGCGAGCTTTTTGGTAACTCGTTAAATGTTGGCATTTTTTCTAAAAACTCGTCTGGCTGTATATCGACACCATCAATATATGTATTCCCGCCCATTTGAATCGATAACGGGACAACGTGAATACCTAATTTTTCAATTTCCTCTTGAGATAAATCACATGTTGAATCCGTTACAATATGAATTTTGCTCATATTTACACATCCTTTTTTTACTATTATCTATTATATAGAATAATAAACTCCATTTTCAATATGACGATTGTAACATATCTGTATAAATACAGTAAGCCCTTACATTATGTCCTGTCAATATTATTCCAATATGACAAATGTATGCTTGCACTTGTGACATTATGCAATTGGACAACTTCTCTTAATCCGCTAAAGTACTGTAATAAGGAGTGATTTCGATGTTACAACAACAACAACAACAACAACAACAACCACAATATATAGGAATGGATTGGAAAGAAGAATTATGGAATGCCATTACACACGGTATTGGCTTCATCTTAAGTATTCCGATCACAGTATTGCTCATTTTACTAGCAGTAACTTCAGGTAGCGCTGTTCAAATCGTTGCCTTTTCAATATTTGGCGCGTCCCTTATTTTATTATTTTTAATGTCGACTTTATTACACAGCATGCCAACTAAATATAAACGCATATTTGCGATATTAGATCATTCGTCGATTTATGTCTTAATCGCTGGAACATATACACCCTTTTTACTGATTGCACTTGGCGGTACTCTTGGGATCGTGTTACTTATTATTATTTGGTCACTTGCACTTTTCGGAATTATTTTTAAATGTTTCTTTATTGACCGATTTGAAGTTTTTTCACTTGCACTCTACATCGTAATGGGTTGGCTTATCATTTTCGCCGCAAAGCCTATTTATAACTATTTACAATTTGAAGGATTTGCCCTTTTATTAATCGGTGGACTATTATATACGGTCGGTTCGATATTCTTCATGTTGACGAAGCTTCGCTATAGCCATGCGATTTGGCATTTATTCGTATTAGCTGGCTGCGGGTGTATGGTTGCCTGCGTTGCCTTATATTTATAAGCGCAAATTGAAAAATGTTATTCGGAAAAAACTACGCCCGAATAACGTTTTTATTTTAGACAACAACTTCTTCTTGCACCTGTGCCATCACAATCTCATCTTGAATAATCATTTCATGAAGCGCGAAAAGGATGTCTTGCTTCACTTGCAACAACTCACCTAAATCATTCGTGGACACAAAAAATCTAATATACATACGGAAAGAATGCGCGTAAATTTCATCTATGCTTACACTAATAAATTCACGTTCCACCATCGGATGCAATGTAATTTGCTCATGCAATTGCATACAAAGTTTACGTAGCTTTTCTTCCTCATTACTTGATGCTAAATATGTATAAAATTCACATTTCCGCTTCGGACGATTGGCTAAATTGAAAATCGGTTTATTCACTAAATAGGAATTTGGCACGTACACAAGCCCTTTATCGGGGGTATCAATAAGCGTACTTCTCAAATTAATATCTTGCACAATTCCATCAATTTTTTGATCCTCTGTTGTTATCCAGTCGCCTATTTGAAACGGTCGATCTAGCGCAATCGACATTCCACTGACAATATGTGTTAACGTTTCACGTACACTAAATGCAACCGCAACCCCGGTCAACCCAATCCCCGTTAAAAACCCATTTAAATTAAAGTTCCAAGACGATGCAATGACAAAAACCGACAGGACAATCGTAATAACTTTAAAAAGTCGAATAATATATGGCTTTATAATCTCGTCATCTTTGCTAAAAAGGTGGAATGACTTTGGATGCTTCGCAAAATATTCAAGCACATCATAAATGCCCAGAAATATATATAACACGAAAAGGGATGTTAAAATATCCCCTGTACGCCCACTGTCAAATAGTGAACCCTCCAGGAAAAAAGAGAGCCCTATAAAAAGAATGACTGTAAAAAATGCATAACGTACAGCCTTTTGCGTTTCATTTACAATTCTTGCTAAAAATGGTTTTTTCCCCTTAATTAGAAGTAAATTAAGTAATTTAACACAATAGGAAATGACATATTTCTGCAGAATATAGCCAACTATAATTACCGCGATTGCATATAATAGTTCCTCCCAAGTAGGAACTTGAAATTTATCAACAATCCATCGCAACCATTCAATCATAAGAGGTCCTCCCATTCGTAAATCTTTTCATCACTATAGCCTTCAAAAAAATTGAAGACTATTGCGATCAGTATCATGTAAAGGCCCGTCCACTTTTAATGGTGAACGGACCGATTTAAAATTTATTGAAATTAATACGATTGAATATCATATTCTTCAAATTTACCATTCAGCCAATTTTCATATTCTTCATCAATTCGACTTTCAAGTAATGCTCTATATACTTCAGTTTGCACCGTTTCATAGGCTTGCTGCTCGCCTTCATCCGTTACATAGCTCTCTTTATTGTCCTCATAATATTGAAGTAATTCCTCGTCTGTCAAATCAATCTCTTTCTCCATTAACTTCATCGTTAATAAGTAAGTTGTAATATCTTTCATTATATCTTCTTCGTCCATATTATATGGCTCTAACGCAGCTAGCAAGCCCTCTTCACCACCATAATATTCCGCATAATTCGCATATTCCGCATCTAATTCTTCATCCGTCAGTGTAATACCAGCAGTTTTCGCCTCTTGCTTAATAATTTCATTTGTAATCAAGACATCAAGCACTTCACTGCCGTACTGATTTTCCAATGCTTCCTGTAAAGTCGCTTCTGAAATTTCCACACCATTTACCTTTGCTACAGGAGCATCATCTTTATCTGAACACCCCACTAAAAATACTGCTACTGCGACTGATGCAATTGCACCTTTTACTACTTTAAAATTACGTTTCATTTTAATGCCTCCAATATTTTTATAAATTCAATATACCGTCTAAACAAGTCGGTGAAATGTCAGAAATTAAAATTATTGTAATTTAATTTAACAACGCTTAAAATACAACTAACAATAAATCAGAAAATACCGACAAACTAGGGAGAGGTGAAATCATGTCCATTAATCTTTCAACATTATATAGCGTTACAAATAGTCAAACTCAAAACTCTACTAAGTTAAGTCCACTCACTTCAAGTTATAAGACGAGCTTTGCCGATTATTTGTTGCAATCTACACAATCTACATCTAAAAACACAATTGGTGATGATATTGCGGCTGCTCTTTCAATAAATATTAACGACACTTCAGGTTTACGCTCAACATTTGATAATGTCTTAAACAACTCGAAGGCTACAGACTTATCAGCAATTTACGAGCAACTGCTCAACCCTACTGGTAGCACATCTTCAAATTACTCACCGAATGATACGAGTAGCTCTGATACGTTTGCTTCTGCCCTGCAATCAAATTTCTTAGCAACACAACTGAGTATGCTTTCTGCAGCACAAGCAAATTTATCAAAGAACTTAGATGACTACCAATCACGTAATGCCCATGATTCAAGTGATTCTGTACAGCTACGTATCACTGAAATGACGAGCAATGTATCTAAAGTTTCTTCTTATTTACAAGAAAAAATGGCCGAGCAGAAATCCACAAATCAATCGTTGATGACTCAGCTACAAAGTAATAGTCAGTACACTCAAAACATCTTAGCTAATAAATAATAAGGCTCAATCGCGTAACTTAGCGATCGAGCCTTTATTTATTTTTCAAAAATACAGTATTGGAAGCTGTAACCATCGGCTGCAATAATCGGCTCGCGACAACTCACCTTGTGCCAGTCTTCATAGCTTGGGAAATATGTATCTCCTTGGAACGAGGCATTAATTTCCGTAATATATAAACGCTGCGCAAGTGGTAGTGCTAGCTTTATAATCTGCTCGCCACCGATAATCATTATTTCTTCTACGTCTGCAACAAGTGCAAGGGCAGCATCCAAACTTGTGACAACCTCGATGCCTTCTGCCGTATAGTCTGTATTGCGTGAAATAACAATATTGCGTCTACCAGGTAGTGGTCGCCCAATCGATTCAAATGTTTTTCGCCCCATAATGATTGGCTTGCCCATCGTCATCTCTTTAAAATAGTGTAAATCTCCAGGTAAATGCCACGGCATCTTGTTTTTATAGCCAATTACTCGATTTTGATCATGCGCTACAATAATTGAAATCATTTATATCCCCCCTAAACTGCAATCGGTGCTTTGATCGCTGGATGTGGATCATAACCCTCGATTTTAATGTCTTCTGCCGTCATATCAAAAATCGATTTATCTTTAGGGAGCACAAGTTTTGGTAATTCTCTCGTATCACGAGAAAGCTGTTCATGTACTTGATCAAAATGATTTGAATAAATATGCGCATCCCCTAAAGTATGCACAAACTCGCCCACTTCTAACCCACATTCCTGCGCGATTAAATGCGTTAATAATGCATATGACGCAATGTTAAATGGTACGCCAAGGAAAACATCTGCCGAGCGCTGGTAAAGTTGGCAACTTAATTTTCCATCTGCCACGTAAAATTGGAAGAGCGTATGACAAGGTGGTAATGCCATATCCTCAACCTCTGCTGGATTCCATGCAGAGACAATTAATCGACGTGAATTGGGGTTTGTTTTAATCATGTGAATGACATTTTTAATCTGATCAATTGTTTCGCCTTTCGTATTTGGCCAAGAGCGCCACTGCTTGCCATAGACAGGACCTAAATCTCCGTATTTCGCAGCAAATTCCTCGTCTGCTAAAATTCGCTCGTTAAAAAGAGTCATTTGCTCCCCATAAACGACAGCAAATTCCTCGTCAGTCGCTGCACGCAGTCCGAAATCCGTCATATCAGGACCTTCATATTCAGCAGATTTCACCCACTTATCAAAGGCCCATTCATTCCATATATAATTACGATTTTGAATAAGGGTTTTCACATTTGTGTCTCCATGTAAAAACCATAAAAGCTCTGTAGAAATTAAGCGGAAATATGTACGTTTCGTCGTTAATAAAGGGAAGCCTTTTTGCAAGTCAAAACGCATTTGATACCCGAAAACACTGCGCGTCCCTGTACCTGTTCGATCTCCTTTATCCGTTCCTGTTTGTAAAATATGCTGACAAAGTTGCAAATATTGATCCAAAACGAACACTCCCTTTTTTCTTCACTACTCCTATTATCGCAAAAATCCCTAATAGATTAAACACATTTTATAAACTGACAAAAACTACACCTATCTGATGAAATTGGTGTAATTTTAACACGATTGATCATTTATGCATTTTTATAAGAACAGCCCACTTCATAATAACCACTTTAAGTTGAATTCTAATGCTCCTGCGGGGTCTCAACTGTCGCGCTAATTCCCCTGGGAGTAGAACCCTCCACTCCGGTCAACAATGGTTTAAATTTTGTCATCACTAGCTTTCGGTGATGAATCTATAAAACACATATTTACTAATGTAAATTAGCCAACTATCCCAAAGATAGGATTGTTGGCTATTCGTTGTGCGTACTGGAATGCTGTACATTTTTATAATTTAAAACTTTGGCGCTTTTCGGTGCAAAGTTGCCTGTTCAAATGCAAAAGCAAGTTTGATTAAAACACCTTCACTAAAAGCAGTACTCGCAAAAGTTATGCCAAATGGTCTGCCATTATCCATATACCCAGCAGGTACAGCTATAGTTGGATAACCTGCCTTGGCACAAATTGTTGAACCAATATATGAAGGGAAAACAATCGCATCAAGTCCATACTTTTTTAATGTAAAATCAATCCCTTGTTCTTGAGAAAAGTATAAATCATCTAATTTTGTGCTTAAATATTCAGTATCTCTAAGTGCCTTAGAATAACTCTCCCTCTTTTCTAATTGATCTTGCCCATATTTCAATGCTTTTTCTCCAATCGTTTTATTAAATTGAATTAACTCAGTTATCGAATGCACAGGCATATGAGAAGGCAATTTATGAAGATAATTATCGAGACTATGCTTCAACTCAAATAATGTTACGTCCCATTTCCAATCTCTATAAAAAGAAGAAAGTTCGATATTCTCAATTACAGTTGCGCCTTGTTCAGTTAAAACTTCAATCGCATTTTTAAATAATTGCTCATCATATCCACCATTTTGATAATATTCTTTTGGTGCATTATTAAACACGCCAATTTTAGCACCTTTTAATCCTGCCGCGTCTAGACACGTTGTGTAATCTAGCAGTGTATTCCCTTCACTTTTGGATGTAGCAATGTCGTTCTCATCTATCCCGCTTAATACCCCTAATAAAATCGCTGCATCCTTAACAGTTCTTGCAAATGGCCCTGCAGTATCCTGTGAATGGGTAAATGGAAGAATACCAGATCGACTTATCAACCCAACTGTAGGCTTAATACCGACGACCGAATTTTGTATAGCAGGACTAAGAATTGAGGCATCCGTTTCAGTCCCAACAGATAAGACTGAAAAATTGGAAGCAACCGCCACTGCAGATCCCGAACTTGAGCCCCCCACAAACATTGTAGGATCACCATAAGGATTCAATGTTTGCCCACCTCTAGCACTGTAACCTGCCCACATTGTACTCGACATTCCATTAGCCAGTTCTGTCATGTTTGCCTTACCTAATAGTACAGCACCTGCTTCACGGAGTTTTTTAACAAGAAAAGCATCATTACTAGCTAAATGATTTTCTAATGCCATTGTTCCCGCACTGGTATAGCATGGAATCCTTTGTCTCTATATTATCCTTGAGTACAACCGGAATACCATGCAAGGGTCCTCTAACGCCCTTTAATTTCCTTTCATTATCTAATGCTTCTGCGATAAATATTGCATCAGCATTTATTTCAAGCATTGAATTAATATGCGGTCCACTTTGATCATACTTTGCTATTCTAGACAAATAATACATTACCAATTCTTTTGACGTTATTTCTCCGTTCTCCATAGCTACTTGAATTTCATTTATCGATAGTTCTTCTTTAAAAAAACGATTAAAACTTATTTCCATTTTAGTACCATCCTTTATGTAATTTACTTTTATAACAATTAAATGTTTAAGGGTAGCGATTGTATTAGTATTCCATCCGGATAACATCTCTATACGAATTAATACTTTTCGAGCAGCAGCATTTCTAATTTCCTATTCAGCCTATTCTTTGGCTTTAATTAAAGACTATTTAAAATCGCATCCGCTAGTACGTCCAACGGGTTTAATATAGGTACTGAGAATTTTGAACTAAGCTGTTTGGCAACGTCTACCATTGAGAGTTGCGCAACCGAAATTTGTTTAGTTTCATTTATTATCAATCCTTCAATATATTGTGCCAATAAAAGATCATGCTCTTTTTTATTGCCATTCATTAGCAAGCGAAACGCATTTGGCAGTACACGAGGTTCAAAGTGAACAGTCTTTTTATTGGCTTGAACGTATTGATTTAAACGATATATTGTACCCTTAACTGTGTCAGGGTTTGTGAAAAGAAGTATTTGAGGTTCTTGAATCATACAAATACTTTTAAAAAAGGGTTCATCAATATAGATATAAGGGACGGACTTTTTTCTAATTTCTTCATTCATTAATGCAATGTAATTTGTACAAGTAATGAGAATGGCATCTGGTTTCCCTTGTTCAATCCAAGATAGCTGCGCATGTACTTTAGCTTTCGCCACTTCAAAGTCAAATTTAGGATCATTTTTTATTATATTCATTAGGCCAGGGTCAACAAAATGCTCTACGATTAGGTCATTTGTATTTAAAATTTTATCTATGTAATTAATATTTGAATGATGCGCGTGAAGGCACGCAAGTTTCTTCATGAATAGATTTCTCCCTTTTATAATAGTTAGAACATTCGAATAATTATAGCTTAAACAACGGCAAATTGTAAGTAAGTGTGTGAAATACAATTAGAATAAAGAATATAGAGCATTCTTTTAGGGCAAATTTAGGTTACCAATTAACAAAAACCGATAAGTTATTTTAAGAATTTAAACCCAAAAATGTTTCTTTTTAGTTGGATAATATTATCTTTATTGTTGTCATTTCTGTATCTGTCTATGTACCTAAATTAGAGTAAAACCTTTCACAAGCCTCTTCTTTTTTTCCACAAATAATTCACTTGTCACTTCTCATTTAAATTGTATAAATGAGCGGTTACTGGGGAAAATAAAAGCAATTATAGATAGCTGAGTTCTTATGTATTGCTTTTTCTAAGCATAAAGAGCTTCGCATCTAAAAATAAAGGAGATGTTACACGATGGGAACATTATATAGAATCGCCTTGGTTCTAGTAATAATTGGCGCCGTAAACTGGGGTTTAATTGGTTTTTTCAGATTTGATTTAGTGGCTTCTATATTTGGTGGCCAAACAGCTGGGTTGTCAAGAATAATTTACGCTCTTGTTGGAATTGCAGGACTGGTATCTATACCTATTCTAATGAAACCACTAAATGATGGTGAGGATGTTGCATCAACTTCACATACAAGAGTAAGCAACAAACCAAGTTATAATATGGAAGCTGGTAAAGAAGAAGATTTCTCAGGTATTCAACAACACAACAACATCAACAGCTACGACAACAAAAACAAAAGCAATAGCAATAGCAATAGCAATAACAATAGCAATAGCAATAACAATAGCAATAGCAATAGCAATAGCAATAAAAACAACAACAACAAGAAATAATCTTCTTTTCCTTAATAAAGACCAGGCTCACTTATTAAAGTGACCTGGTCTTTTGGCTATTACGCATATAAAAGGAAAATAAAAACACCTGTAATAAATACAGGTGTTAAGGAATTATTATGACAACCACTTAGGTGGTGTGTCTTTACTCCAGAAAATTTCGCCTAAATCGTAATGTGTGACGAATTTATCATCTAGCGTATGGTAATGAAAATTGTAATAATGACCTTCAAATGGCCTATTCTCTGTACGAACATGGAAACGAATTTGATCTTGTCCATTTTTCGCATTGTATACATTAAACATTTTTTCTTTGTAGTCGCCACTAGGTGCTTCTGTGATGGCTAAATTTTTTAGCGAATCTTTACCTAAACGTTCTACAGTCATTTCAATTGCTTGCGTAATTTTTGGGAAAATGATTTCTTCAAATTCATCACCAATTACAGGCGTAATTTTTTCGCCAAATTTTATGTACGACTGTGCTTTTGCTTTTTCTACTAGTCTATCTATTGGATTTTCTTCAATTAAAAGATCATCCAGCTGGTATAGATCTGCAATATCTGTTGCATTATTATAAACAATTGATTGTTTCTGTTGATTTTCTACCTCTAATGCAGTCCAAATTTCATGGTTTGGTGTAATAATACCAAATGTTAAGAATGCCACTAATACGGTTAGTGTTTTATACACCTGTTTTTTCATTTTCATCACCTTTTTCCAAACGTTTTCAAAATCGCCACTAGTTATTATACGAATTATCTTGCAAAAGGTTTCATCTTTAATTAATTCATTGTACAATAAAATTGGAAAATAGGTCCAGTTTTAAAGGAGGGTATATAGTATGGATACAACTTTAATCGTAGGTGTTGGATTACTTTTAATGATGGCTTATTTAACATCTTTATGCTTCACGGACTAATTCATAGTAAAATTGGACAAGGGGTGCCACGTTAAACGAGGCACCCCTTTAGTATTTAAAAGATAACTGTATAAATAAATGTATGTCTCGACCCGATCATCCGGGGAATTTACTATTATTAAAGGCCACGCCTTCTTTTTACCGCGGTAAAATTCCACTAAAACTTTCTAACTTAAGCAACGTGAGCCCAACCTTCTCTCACGTCCTTGCAGCCCTTTAGCTTGCGCCAGTGTGAATAAGTATGTTCAAAAATCACTAGCAGAATGCCAATTTATTTATCTCGCTATCTTAAATAGCACGTTTACAATCATAACAGATGTTCGCTTTTAAATCAAACTTTCAGCATACCATAGTGAAATTTCGCTGTTTGACGTTTTAATTGTTCAAAGCCAAATGATTCAAAATAGTTCGATTCAAAATGCGCCTTTAGCACAACACGCTTTCGGGCAACTCGCATGGCTTCACTTACCCATTCTTCAGTTAATGCATCGTGATTGCCTGCCGAACGTAGCGCCGTAAAATTCGTGGATTCCTCAATAATTTCTTCAAACATTGGATCCATATAGACAACATCAAATGCGTTATCTTGCTGTGTTTTCAAATAATCGATTGCATTTGCATGAACAACTTCAATTTGGCGCATACACGATGTAAGAGGAATTGTCGTCGTGTCATAATGCTGCATCCCTTGCTTTACAACAAACGCTACATTTCGATTTGCCTCAATACCTACTATTTCCCCTGCAAAACCTACCACAAAGCTTGCCACAATACTATCTGCGCCAATCCCTAGCGTGCAATCTAAAAACGAGTCCCCTACACTCAGCGCGCACGCTTCAATTAGTGGATCCACCTCACCTCTAGCAATTCGCTTTACACGGAATGATGCTGAATTCGGATGAAAGAAAAATGGTTCTGTCTCGCCAAATGGGAAATACTCGTAGCGCTCTTTGCCCGCTACGAGTACGTTTGCTTTATAGTGTTCCTGCATTTTTTTGACCGAACGTTTTTTTCGCTCTACAACTTCGTAGGACAGCAAATTTGCTGCCTCTTGTGCAAGTCTGATTGATTGCTCATCTGGTCGCCCAGCAGTGGTTATGATTGTTGTCCGCATAGCTCTGCTAATACCGTTGTTAATTCAGCGGTAATTTGCTCTACAGGGTGACCTTCAATGTTTTCGCGTGGAATGAAGTGCGCTAATTGGCCGTCTTTTAAAATTGCCATAGATGGTGAACTTGCTGGAATATCATTGAAATAGCCACGCATTGTATTCGTTGCTTCTGGATCTTGCCCAGCAAATACAGTTACTAGCTCATCAATTTTCACTTCAGCAGTTGCGTTAATAGCAGCTGGACGTGCTAAACCTGCTGCACAGCCACATACTGAATTGATGACAATAAGTGCAACACCTTTTGTGTTCTCCATAAATTGGTGGACTTCCTCGTCCGTTTTTAATTCAGTAAAATCCGCGTTCACTAATTGATCACGCATTGGTTGTGTAACCTGTCTCATATATTCATCGTATGCATTCATATTATTTCCCCTTTTCATATGTATTAACAAAGCCTATTATAGCAATGTCTGTGGTGGTTGTATAATGATTGATCTTCACCAAAATTCACCTACATTCAGATTTTCCGTTACTTTGGTTGCTTTTTTGTCGCATTTTTTGGGCAAGTAAAAATGCCTGCTACTAACCAGACGAACCATCATGTTTTAAAGGAAGCAATCATAATTCGTGCAAAGCTCCTCGTTCTTTAAAATCTCACATCCGATTTCTAACGCATAAACAAACAACTCTAACTTTACTAGTCTTGCATGTTGAAAGCGCTCTGCTGCGGCTTTTATGTTTTTTCTAGTTTTTAATCCTACTTTCAAAAGTGAAAACCACATATTTTATAATATCTACAAAACTTTTGAAAAGGAGTGAAACCATGAGAGGAAAAAGAAAAATCGGTTTTTGTTATCCAGGTTATAGATATTGCGGACCTGGGTGTACTGGACCTGGGAAACCAACTAATCCAGTAGATGCGTGCTGTGCGTTACATGACGAATGTTATTCCCGAAACGGAAGAACAAAATATTGTGATGAAATGTTTTACTCTTGTGTGTCTCCAAAGATTAACAATTACAGTAAAATCGGAAGAGATGCCGCAAGGTTCAAAAACTTTATTAAATTCCGGAATAGATTCTTTTAACCCTTTGAATGCTCATATAATAAGCAAGTATAGTTTTGTTTGGCTGAGGTGTTACTAAAATGTACCCTATAGAATAGACACTTTGAAAAAAGTCTATCATATGGGGTACTTTTGTTTATAATGAGAAAAAACATGTCGGAGCGTCCGCCGAAACGGAATTAATTGCAGCGAAGGGAAAGCAAGGACAGGAACGATTTTCGTTCCTGAAAACAGTATTAAATCATATAAAAAGCTATCCACGCGTTACACGAATGAATAGCTTCAAAATTCTACTTAATATTTATCTCCATTAAAAATCGAGTTTTTCACGACTACATAATCGACCTTGCGAATCGCTTCTAAATCGCGTCCTCCTGAATAGGAAATTGCTGATTGTAAGTCTTGCTCCATCTCCACTAATGTTTCCATTAATGAACCTTTATGCTCGACATACAGCTTCTTGCCCTCAACGTTTTTACGCTCGCCTTTTTGGAATTCTGATGCAGAACCGAAATATTCTTTCACTGATTTCCCATTGACTTCCACTGTTTTCCCTGGTGATTCCTCATGGCCTGCAAATAATGAGCCAATCATTACCATTGATGCACCAAAGCGCACAGATTTCGCAATGTCCCCGTGCGTACGAATTCCGCCATCCGCGATGATTGGTTTTGTGGCAGCTTTTGAACACCAGCGAAGTGCTGCTAATTGCCAGCCGCCTGTCCAATGCCGACCTTAGTGGCATCTGCACCGGCATTTTCAAGCTCGCGAACCGCTTCTGGTGTACCTACGTTTCCTGCAATCACAAATGTTTCAGGTAAATGCTTCTTAATATGGCCAATCATTGCAATCACTGCATTTGAATGCCCGTGCGCTATATCAATTGTTATATAATCAGGCGTAATTTGCTCACGCGCTAGCTCTTCAATAAACCTATACTCATCCTCTTTTACACCGACACTAATCGATGCAATAAGGCTACTACTTTGCATATCTAAAATAAATTGTTTACGCGTTTCAGGCATGAAGCGGTGCATTATGTAGAAGTAGCCACCTGAAGCAAGCTTAACCGCAATATTTTCATCGATAATTGTTTGCATATTTGCTGGCACTACCGGTAATTTAAACTTGTACTTTCCTAGCTTAATTGTTGGATCACACTCCGTACGACTGTTGACAACACACTTCGCAGGCACTAATTGAATATCCTCATAATCAAATACTGTATCCATAAAAAACACTCCTTGTAGGTTGGGCTTTATTTTCACTTTATCCGCCATAGAATAATTTACAGGAAATAATAAAAATAGTCAAACTGAATCACGAACGATTTTAATTAAAAACGGATAATTGTACGGAATTTAATCATTTTAACCCGGTTTATTCATTTCAATCCGATAAAACACAAGAAAAACACATCAAGAACGAATGACCAGCTTATCTTCATTATTCATCCTTAACGGCTTTTAATTCAGCCAGTCGCGCCGTAGCTCGCCAATAATGGAAAATCAAGCGGTCGATCCACAATAAGGCTTCCACCTTTGATACTGCCACGTCTAATTCCGTTTCATCTGCCACTGTGCGTTCGAAATATTGATTACGACGGTCACGACGCTCTATAGCCATTAACTGAGATGATTGTTCTAATTGAATAGAAATTTCAAGTAGCTTATCCTCATCCTGAATCGATTCTTTAATTTCTGTTAGTAAATTGGTCCACTCACCCATTAGTCGCTCCTGCAAATAAATTGCTTCGAGCTTTTGCTGCTCACGCAATACTTTAATTAAGCGTGCTAAATGGTCTAAACTATGCAAGAGGATAATTAATTTATTACGCTCCTTCGCCGAGGTTGAGCGAATTAACTTCAAGAAGGCACGCATAATATCGATTGCTTCCTCGACTTCTCGTAATTTCCTTTCGAATTCAACGGTCACTTTCTTTTGCGTCAGTAGTGCATGCAATGCATCGGTCAATTGAATCATCATGTCACGTAATGCCTTATACGCAACATCAATTGCCACTGAAGGTACATCTGCTAAGCTATCGTCTAAATTACGCGTTAATGCATTTTCGCGCTCTGGAATAATACGCTGTAATAACTTTGCAAATTGCTTAATAAACGGCACAAACAATAATGCACCGATAACACTAAATAACGTATGGAAAATCGCTAAGCCCAGCGTTTCATTAAATTGCCCTGCTAGTATCGTCGTCCATTTCGTGACAATTAATAAATACGGAAATGTACTTGTTACTACAACGGCCGTAACAACGTTAAACAGAAGATGCGTCATTGCAGTACGTTTTGCTGAAACAGATGCACCAATTGCAGCAAATAATGCCGTTGCTGTTGTACCTATATTTTGCCCGATGACTAAATATGCCGCTTGTTCAAACCCGATTGCACCAGTATATAACGCTGCTAATGTAGCCGCCATCGCTGCACTCGAAGCTTGCATAATAACGGTCATAATAAGCCCGATTAAAATTAACAGCAAGACTCCAATAAATGAGTCTGCACGTATCGATTCAAATGAGATGAACTCCTGTGCCGTGCCCATGCCCTGTTGCAATAAATCAATCCCTAAAAATAAAAGACCAAAACCAGTTAGTACGCCACCAAATTTTTTAATGCCATTTGGCGCAATGAGTGACATAAAGACACCGACTCCAACAATTGGCAAGCTCAACGTTTGAAGACTGATTTTAAAGCCCACTAATGAAATTAACCAACCTGTTGATGTACTACCTATATTTGCACCAATAATAACCCCAATCGATTGCACAAATGTAATTAATCCTGCACTTACAAAACCAATTGTTAAAAGTGTAGTGGCCGTTGAAGATTGTACAAGCATCGTCATCGTTGCACCTGAAATAATTGCTGAAAATGTCCCTTTCGTGAATGTATTCAACCACCGCTTTAATGTGTCACCAGCAATTTCTTTTAGTCCATTTGTAAGCATCGTCATGCCAAGCAGGAAGATTCCAATCCCTCCAAAAATCAATAACATGCTGTCACCTTCCTTAAAGTCTCATTAACTAGCCACTTGAAAAAAACTCGTTCAAATTAGCCGACTAGCCAATCCAAACGAGTTCTACTTCTTCAAAATATGCTGTTGTGCCATAAATATTGACTTCATATGTATAATGACCGCTTTTCTTTTTAGAAATCCCGGTAATCTGACCGACCTTGCCAATCAAATGCGGCTCATAATACTTACGGTAATGATGTGTCTCGCTATCGAGTTGCTCGTCAATTAAAATAATTTTTACCTTATCCATTAATTGGAGTTTCATACCTGATTCCTCAGGGTTTTCAACTTCTAATTCAAATAAGTTCAATTGCTTCATCATTTCACCACCAAAAGCTTGATAATGATAGATTCGACAAAATATAGAAAACCCCTTTTGAATTCTGATTATTTTAAATAAATAACAAGTTCTTGGCGAAATTCACCCTCAACTAAATAATGATCTAACGTATGGAAGTCATATTTGAAATCGCCAACCGGAAATGTCACAGTCTCCCCCTGAACAGCTGCAAGTAGACCTGCAACATCCAGACTTACCATTTCTGCTAGTTCCACACCAGTTGATGTAGCCACAAAAATAACATTCACTTTAAATTCCCCCCTATGCCCCAATAAAGAGTGTCGCTTGACTAATCGCTACATAAAATGCAACCTCTTGAATCGTTGCACTTTCTTCAATTTGAAGTTCAATATCGAAGCATTGCTGCTCTTCATTAAAAATAGCCTGCCAACGCGCGATCATAGTATCACCCTCATAAAAGAGTGACGCCTCTTCATGTTCTTTTTCTATTTTAATTTTTATTTGATCTTGAATAATATAAAGCTCCGGTATGCCAATACGCCAATTATCATACGTAATAATTGTTTTTGCTCGTACCCCTTCATAGCGGCCTTCATACCAGAGTTTCCCGCGACGGAAAATTTTCTTTACGCGAAATTTTTCACCTAAGTCCTCCGCTTCATACTGTAAAAAGTAACGATAATCAAAATAAGAATCCACCAGCTTCTTAACTTTATTTGAATAAATACGTTGCACAGTTCCAGTTGCTACTCCGTCCGTATAAATTGTACTTGGTTCACTATTATTAATCATTTCTGACACTGAATACTTGATTGTTTTCATTAGATGCTCCTAAAAAATAATATTAATTTTATTTAAAATTCGAAGGATAAAATATTTCTCCTTATCTAAATTAGCACGAATTAAATGCGCCGTATCTGGATAATTTGTGATGATTCCATCGACATTTTCTACTAGGTAATTTTGAAGTGCTCTTCCAGTATTTACTGTCCAAACAAAGATTTCCATTTTCTCTGCTTTCGCCTGTTCAATAAGAGCGGACGTCATAAAATATTGCTCGATTGCAATAAAATCAAGGTCCGTTTGCGGTAAACTTCCGAGTGCAACCGCATGTACAGAGCCTACTGTCATACGAGGCTCCAGCTCCTTTACTTGCTGCATCAAACGAAGATCTAAGGCTTGAATAGAGTGAACATCTAAACCATCATATGCATCAATTTCAGCAATCAATCGCTGTAAAAAATCATCCGTTTCATACCCATGTCTTTTTACCTCAATAAGCAAAGGGACTTTACTTTGATTACTTTCCTCTAGCATTTGTGCGAGTGATGGAATTTTATCCGTTAAACCGCCGCTTGTAACGGTTATACCTTGTAACTCCGCTAATGTCATATTATACACACTTTTTGGAATCCCAGCTAAACGATTTAGAGAAGCATCATGGAAAACGACAAATTTCCCGTCTTTCGTCTGTTGAATATCTATCTCCACCATATTTGCACCTGCTTCTACTGAGGCCATAAAAGAGCTAAGTGTATTTTCAACTCCATATTCCATAAAGCCACGATGCGCAATAATTTTTGTGTCGGGCTCATAAATTGTCTTCTGTAAATTAATATAATTAATGACACCCCAAAGAATAAATGCAAACGTCCCAATTATAACTATTGATTGACGCATTGTCTTATTAAATTTCTTACGATACGATTTCAACTGCTTTTTACGTGTAAAACGAAAAGCTACGAGAATTAATAGTTGCGCGAAAATCGCCTGTAACAGACCAAACATGAGGAACAAAACAGCTTGCACAACGGTCATTGTAAAGGCCGCTGTAATAAGTGCAAATGTTGGTGCTACGCGTTCAACAACTAATAACGGAATGAAAAGAACGGATAGAACGATTGCTAATAGCGTAGCATAAACCGCCATAATAAATGCCAACATCCCTAACGTTTCAAGCAATTTTCTTTTTGAAAACGCGTAACTCTTCTTCATCGCCTCCCAAATCGTCAGTGAAGGATTGATAGCAAAAAAAGGAAGCGTAAAAATAAAACGTAAGTTAACAATAAGTATTACGCTAAGCACGCTAAAATAAAGTAATTCCCCCGTTGTAGATGCCAATAATTCATCGACAATAAAACGTGGGATAGTTAAATTTTGGATAATTGATATAGGCAGTACCGTGGACACGAATGGAATAAGTAAAAGTATATAGAGGAATAATAAAATTGATTGAAGACTTATAAAATAAATAACTTTTTTATTCAATCTTCGCCATATTTGCATCAAATTATAAGGAATTCCGCGTTGCTGGTGATAGGCTAATAACATGTAAAGGCCCATTTCATAATAAATAAATAGCAGGAGAATCATCATGATAAGTAGAGCCATAAATAAAAATAATGGATGACTAATAATGAGTAGCAAATTTTGTTCGTTTAACGAGTGAACACCTAACAGGCGTAGCGTTAAGGTAAATAAAATTGAAATGGCTGGTAAAACGATTAACAACTCAAACATTTTCGAAAAAAATAGGACGCGAACATAATCTACACGGAATACATATATATTTGAAATTACCGTGCCTAGTACTCGTTTTATTCGTTCCATTTATCTTCACCTCAATACTGTATATTATGATAAAACATACAGTATCATATCAATCTGCCATAATACGTATGCAAAATCAAATTTCAGATGAAGTAAAAAGACTACTGCCGCCAACTGAAGGCACAATAGTCTTTACATAGTATTTATACAATAGCAATTAATTTATTAACTTACAGGTGTTGCTGCAAAAAACTCATAGTATAACGATTTTAATATTTGATTTTCAAATTCCGAACGAACGCCAAATACTAAACTTGCCTCCGATGAACCTTGATTAATCATTTCAATGTTAGCACCCGTAGATGAAATTGCTGTAGCTGCACGCGCAGCTAAACCAGTATTGTTTCGCATGCCTTCCCCAACAATAACAATCATCGAGAAATCATGACGGAAATTTACATCATCTGCATAAAGCTCTTCACGGACACGTTGAACAATGCGTCCCTCTTTTTCAGGTGTTAACTGATTCGAACGCATAATGACTGAAATATCATCTAATCCAGATGGCGTATGTTCATATGAAATGTTTTCTTCTTCAATAATTTGAAGTAATTTCCGACCAAAACCTACTTCACGGTTCATTAAATACTTTGAAACATAGAGAATTGAAAAACCACCGTCTGCGGATATTCCTGTTACAGGACGACTCGTCGCAGAACGCGTTGGAACAATTCGTGTCCCTGGTGCTATTGGGTTATTTGTGTTTTTAATATTTACTGGAATCCCTTGCTTATACACTGGCATTAAAGCTTCATCATGGAACACTGAGAATCCTGCATAAGAAAGCTCACGCATTTCACGATACGTTATTTCTTTAATTTCAGCTGGATCATTTACAACACGTGGGTTAGCAGCAAAGACACAATCCACATCCGTAAAGTTCTCATACAACTCTGCATCAACAGCGGCTGCTAAAATGGAACCCGTAATATCCGAGCCACCACGATCGAATGTACGTAATGTACCTGCTTTTGTGTAGCCAAAGAAGCCTGGGAATACGATAACAACCTCTTCATCCTTTAACTTCCTTAAATTTTCATATGCTTCAGGTAGTGCAAATGTACGTTCAGGCAAATCATTTACCACTAAGCCCTCTTTAGGACTCACGTATTTTGCTGGAATACCAGCCTCGTTAAAGTAAGCTGCGATTAATTTCGCATTATTATCTTCTCCTGCAGCCTTTAAGCTATCGATAAATAGCTCTTTATTTGAATAATCTCCAGCCAGACGTTCGCGTAAATCTCGCTCAATTACTTCAGTAATTATATTATCTAAGCCCAGATTTTCCGTTATCGCTTTAAAGCGGTTTACTACGTTTTGCAGCTTTTGTTCAACATCACCGTTTAAAAGTGCAGCTTCTGCTAGTTCAATTAATAGATCCGTCACCTTGATATCATCGCTAGAACGTTTCCCCGGAGCAGATACAGCCACAATTTTTCTTTCAGGATTTGTCTTTACAATGCCAGCTACTTTTTTGATTTGTTCTGCACTTGCAACGGACGTACCGCCAAACTTACATACTATCATTTCACCAGATCCTTACTTTTTGTAGTTGTACTTCTAGAAAAAACATTTGAACTTACACAGTGTACAAATTATATGTTTCACCGTCAATATAATTCGTAAAATTTTCAATCAATTCAAAATAAAAATAATTAACAATAAATAGAACTATTTTCTTATTATATGGATTTTTCACGCAATTGGAACAACTATTTTTGAATTGAAGAAAAATCCTACCGGAATAGGCGGTTTTTTTGTTCTAGCGGTGATAAACGAAAAAAAATGTGTAGCATTTACGAGAAATGATACACATGTTACTAACTTTTTGGTTGAGTCTTATTACTTTTTACAATTTCATTAAATACAAATGTCGGACGATCTCCTTCGAGCTTTAATTTCGCTTTGCTACGCTTTCCACTTTTCCAAGTAAATAAAATTTCACGCGTTTCTTTACCTGCTAAAAGTTTTTTTGCATCGAATACAGTTATTTTTCCTTTTAACATTGATTTCGATAGGAAAAATTTGCACTCTTTATTTTCGCATGCGTATCCTTTAAAATTCTCAATCACTCTAGCCCGGCAATTTGGACATGCGCCGACGACAACGATTTCTTTTTCAGCGACCGTCATCTCTAAGCCCTTCATTTGCGCGGTTGTATGTTCGATAAATTGCAACATTTCTCGATAAAACTCTGCTGAAGGAAGTTTTCCATCGACAATATCCTTTAGCTTCTTACTCCAGATGGCCGTTAGCTCAGGTGACACAACATCATGCTGCTGAAGGCTAATAATTACATCGATACCAAATTTAGTGGCCGCAATCGCTTTCCCTTGTCTCGTGAACAATCCATTAGTGATTAACTTTTCAATAATTTCCGCACGTGTTGCGGAGGTGCCAATACCTTCTGCATCTTTTAGGATCGCCTGCATTGCCTTATCCTCGACAAAACGTCCTGCATGAAACATCGCATCGAGCAAGGTACTATCTGTATATCTTGCAGGAGGTTCTGTTACTTTGCTTAAGATTTCAACGCCTTGCACTGCGATTTCCTGGCCCTTAGCCATAACAGGTAACACTTTATCTTCTTTCCGTTTATGGTTACGGTATAGTGCCGTGTATCCCTCTTGAACGATGATTTGCCCGTTTGCCTTGAAAAATTCAGTACCTGATTCAATAATGGCAACTGTTTTATCAATTTCATAGGGTGGCATAAAGATTGCTAGAAGTCGTTTAATAATCAAATGATACACTTTCGATTCTGCATCAGTTAGCTTCTTCTTGCCTAGTTTTTGATCCGTTACCGTTATTGCATGGTGGTCCGTTAACTTCTTATCATCGACATATTTCTTTTGATGTATAACCGCATTAATATTCGCTCTGGTTTGCAAAATTTCATTGGCCACAGGTGCATATGCCTCGATGGTCGCGATTGCTTGAATGTGGTTGCTAATTTGCTTTGCAAATTCGGTAGGCAAATGTTTAGATTCAGTCCTTGGATAGGTAATTAATTTTTTCTCGTAAAGACTCTGTGCAATTTTTAAGGTATCTGCTGAGGTAAGGCCATAAAATTTATTTGCTTCCTTTTGCAGCTCTAGTAAAGAATGTAAGGACGGCGCGAACATCACCTTGCGCTCAGTCTTTAGGTCTTGCACCCGTGCTGGATTTCTTACCGCATTTTTAACCCACTGTGCATCCTCGTGTTTCTTAAGCCTTGTTTCATTCGTCTTCACATCAAACCACATCGCCTTAAATGAGGCTAAATCTAGCTCCACTTGAAAATAAGGCTCTGCTTTAAAATTCAAAATTTCTAACTCACGCTTTACGACAATTCCAAGGGTTGGCGTCATAACTCGTCCAACCTTAATTGTTCTGCCGCCCTTCACTGTCGCCGTACGCGTTAAATTTAAGCCCACTAACCAATCAAAAATCATCCGATACATCGCTGCATTACGTAAATTTTTAATAAGCACATCATTTTCATCTATTAAGTTATGTAGTGCATCCTGAATCGCTTTATCGGTCGTTTGCGATGTCCAAAACCGTTTAACAGGCAGCTTACAATTTACTTTCTTATAGAAGGAATAGAAAATATTTTCTCCTTCCATCCCAGCATCACAAGCATTAATGACAAGGTCGTAATTGCCTTGTTTTAGCTTCGTTTCAAGGTCCTTATAAACCTTAAATGCCGTTTTTTTCACGCGGAATTCATAGCGCTCTGGCATCATCGGCAATAAATCTAAATCCCATTTTTTCCATTCGGCTTTATATTCATGAGGCTCTTTCAATTCAACTACATGCCCAACAAAAGAGGCAAAATCGATTTGAATTGGAAGTGCCATTTTTTTATATACTTTTTCAATATCGCGCATGAGCGATGGTTTTTCTGCGATTAATAAAGCTCTTTGCAAAATCCTCGCCCCCTTTTCTTTTA
>JAZLIT010000015.1:0-2350 GCA_045617525.1 Solibacillus sp.
ATCTAACCAGTGATTTAATAGGTAGATTTTTTGTTTGTCATCTTCAATTGTATTTAATAAGTGCTCAAATAGAAGCTCTTCATTACAAGTTGAAGCTACCTCAGCCACGAAAATCGAATAGCTTGCATATGGATATGGTTGCGTTTTGCGCGTGTAGTAGCTGTGCATACTATGGCCAAATTCATGCGCTAATGTAAATGTGTTATCCACGTTATTTTGCCAGTTCATTAACACATATGGACTTGTACCAAATGTACCTGAAGAATAAGCACCACTACGCTTACCTTTATTCTCCATTACGTCTACCCAACGGCTATCGATCCCTTTTTGAACGATTTCTTGGTATTCCTTGCCAAGTGGGGCAAAGCTATCTACCATTACTTTTTTCGCTTCTTCATATGGCATTTCCATTTTCACTTCTTTAACTAAAGGTGTGAATAGGTCATACATATGCAGCTCATCAACACCTAAAACTTTTTTACGCAGGTCGATGTAGCGGTGTAAAAGGTGCAGGTTATCATGAATCGTTGAAATTAATTGATCATACACTTTTTCAGGAATGAAGTTATTGCTCATTGCTGATTGACGTGCTGAATCGTACTTACGAATTTTCGCGTTTGCATTTTGTGCCTTTACATTACCTGTTAATGTTGTTGCAAATGTATTTTTAAATTTATCATACGTGGCATACATCGCTTTAAATGCAGCTTTACGTACTTCCACGTTATCTGATTCAAGGAATGTAATATAAGAGCCATGTGTAAGTGGTACTTCTTCTCCCGCATCGTTTTTTACAGTAGGGAATTCGATATCTGCATTATTTAAAGCACTAAATGTATTACCAGAAGCACTTGTCGCTTCTGAAAGCTCTGCTAACAACTCTTCTTTTTCAGCTGATAATATATGCGGGCGACCTAAGTTCAATTCTTTAATGAATTGCGTATATAATTTAAGTCCTTCATGTGTAGCAACATATCCCTCAAGCGTTGCTTCGTCGACCGCCATAATTTCAGGTAAAAGAAATGAAAGTGCCGTACCGAATTTTGAAACTAGTGAACGCCCTCGGCTATCCATTGCTTGGTATTTGCTATTTGTTGTATCTTGATCATGCTTTAAATGCCCATATACATGCAAACGACTAATACGCTCTGATAATTGATGGCCAAACTGCATTGTATCAAATAAGCCTTGAGCACTTTCTGCAATTTTACCTTTAAATTTTTCAGCCTCCGGTAACTTCGCTTCTAATTCCTTAAACTCAGATTCCCACGCTTCATCTGAGCTAAAAATTTTCGTTAAATCCCATGTTAACTCTACCGGTACTTCATCGCGTGTTAAAACTTTTTTTGTCATGTTTCTTTTCCCCCTATTATTACGATTTCCGAAATTACTCCTTATTTTCTCAATTTTCACATCATTTTGCAACTAAATGAGAAAAAAGCGCCTCAATTATTTTATCTTTTGAAATACCCCCTTGAATTTCATGTATACCTATCCCATTAAGCCACTCAATGTAATAAAACAACGCACTTAAAGCCTCATCACTTTGCTCAAACTCCATCCATCTTAAAAAATTGGCAAGCTGCTCAGTCGTAAACTGTGTAATTAATGTAGTATTTAATTTTGCAAAATAAAATAACGCGGTTTGCCAAATAACCGCACTTGCAGGAATACAGTAGACATTTTTTGTTGGCACCCCTAAAAAAATAGGTAATTGGAGGCGATTGAGGCGCAGCTCATAAATCGAGCGCAATAAAGGATCCCTCACCCCTAATTTAGAATGCTGGAGTTTTCTTAGCAAATAATTTTCACGATGTGAGAAATAGCCTAGCATTTGTTGCCTAAATTTAGCAAATGATAAGTTAGTCGGTGTATATAAAGGGATTTTTTGTTGGTGAAGTGGTAGTACTTGTACATATGCCAAGTACGTGTTGTTTTGAATAAATTGGAGATTTGAAAAGTAAAGGAAGTTTTTATCGGAAGGGTGATATGTTACTAAATAGCGATTATCTCGGTGCTGTGTAATAAATAATTTTTGAAATGCGTTGATTGTAATTTTTACGATGGAGTTTTTTAGAAAGGGTTGTTTATATGGGGTATTTAAAATCCAGACAGGCATTATTCCAGCCTCATTATAGCCGTTTGTGCGTGCAGTAAATAACTCCGCATCAATCGTACTACATTGAAATTCTATTGCATATTTCAACTCATTATCTTCGAATAACACATCAGGCCTTTGCATTAACTCTGGTATATATGCCTCGAGTGTTGTTTTACCGCCAATTTTGCTCAAGTGCTCAAATAGCTGTAATTTTCCTAATAGATGAGTTTGAGACTCACCTTCCGCAAA
>JAZLIT010000016.1:0-55775 GCA_045617525.1 Solibacillus sp.
ACTACTGGTGCAATTGCTTTTTCCCAAAGAGTTTTATCTAAACAATAGGTATGGGCCATAATATTCGCTGGAGTCAACTTCAGGATATCTGATCCTAGTATTACTTCTGGTGTTGGTGCATTAAAAATGGCCAGTAGATGTGTATGTTTCTCTGTAGCTACTTCATAATGCCACCATCCTTGAGGTACATTTGCTACTTGGCCAGGTGAGAGCGGAAAATGTTGCATTTGCTTAGTAAAGGGATTCAATAATGAGACGGTTAATCCACCAGAAATACAATAGACAAGTTCGGCAGCATTTTGGTGGTAATGGGGCTCGATCACATTGTTTGGACTAAGAAAAATATCAAGTAAGGATATATTATCTAGTGTATTTAATTGTTGAATCCCTAAAACATTAATAAAGTTTTGGCTATCTTTTTTAAACAAGGTACTTGTGTTCACATCAAAAGTGAATTGAGCGGATGGGGAGGTGTAGTCAAACGGGAAAACCATAGGGCAGCTCCTTTCTATATCGTCATTGCTATACATTCTTCGCATAATATGTGTGAATCCAATTTGTTGTGCAGTAGGAGCCATATTCATACAATAAAATAATTTCCCGGAAAATAAATATTTAATAAAGTTCTGCCCTTTCTGGCCAAAAAATAGGTTCAAATCATCTATCCTTATTTCATGTCTTATTTCATGTATAATAGAAAGATAATAAAGTTTGGTGAGGTATAAGAAATGCATGAAAAACGACCTTTAGTAGAAGCGCTTGAAAAATTTCATAGTCAAAAGAATATCTCCTTTCATGTACCAGGACATAAACATGGGGTGTTATCCAATCTTCCTGAGGTTATTAAAGAGGCCTTATCCTATGACCTTACAGAACTTAAAGGCTTAGATGACTTACATCATCCAGAAGAAGCTATTAAAGAAGCGGAAGAATTGTTAGCGTCTACATACGGGGCAAAAAAAAGTTATTTTCTTGTCAATGGAACGACTGTTGGCAATTTAGCTATGCTATATGCAACATGCCAGTATGGAGAACAGTTAATAGTCCAGAGGAATGCTCATAAGTCAATTTTTCATGCAATTGAGCTAGTAGGTGTTGAACCTATTTTTGTTACACCAGAATGGGATTCTCGTACAAAAACAACAACCTTTGTTTCTGCCAACACCATTAAAAGCGCAATAGAAGAGTTTCCTTTAGTAAAAGGTGTTCTACTCACTTACCCAACTTACTATGGAATGGCTTCTAATGAGATAAAAGAGATTATCGATTATTGCCATATAAAAGGTATCCCAGTCCTAGTAGACGAAGCACATGGAGCACATTTTAAGGCAAACAGCGGTTTTCCATTATCTGCTCTTGATTTCGGTGCAGATATAGTAGTACAATCTGCACACAAAACATTACCATCTATGACAATGGGTTCTTACTTACATATGAATTCTTCTATTATAAAAGCTTCTCAAGTAAACAAGTATTTAAGGATGCTTCAATCAAGCAGTCCTTCTTATTTATTAATGGCATCCTTAGATGATGCAAGAAGCTATGTACAAAGATACAATGAAATGGATTTCAAACAATTAATATATAAAAGAGATTTGTTCATTCAGGCACTCCAAACGATTAAGCTAGTGGAAGTAATAGAAGTTAATGATCCACTGAAATTACTAATACGTGTTGGGAGCTATTCGGGTTTTCAAGTTCAACAGGCTTTAGAAGCACAACATGTATATGCGGAGCTTGCGGATACTTATCAGGTTTTAATAATTCTTCCTTTACTAAAAAAGGACCAAGACTACCCTTTTGCAGAGGTAAGAAAACGAATTAAAATGGCCGTAGATGAGCTTAAAAAAGAAACACCGATAATTCCTAAAGATATAAGAAATAACTCGTTTAAATCTGTTTCTACGATTGAAATGAATATGAGCCTCTTAAATGAGAAAAAAGGCGAGTGGGTTCCCTATGTTCGCTCCATAGGAAGAATAGCAAAAGGAATACTCATTCCGTATCCACCGGGAGTACCATTATTCATTCCAGGAGAAAAGATTACGATTTCTATGTTAACTGAACTGGAGGAATGGATTGATAAAGGAGCTACCTTCCAGGGAGATCATAGACTTGATGAAAAGCTAATTTATGTTGTGGAGGATTAATAGTGCAAAAAAAAGGGTATTTTATAACAAGCGAGGGTCCAGAAGGTGCGGGCAAGACAACTGTCATGCAATTACTTGGAAAAAGATTAATGGAAGAGGGCTTTGAGGTCGTGATGACAAGAGAGCCTGGAGGCATTAATATCTCGGAAAAAATAAGAGGAATAATCTTAGATAACGAGCATACAATGATGGATAGCCGTACGGAGGCATTATTATATGCTGCAGCAAGGAGACAGCATTTAGTTGAAAAAGTTTTGCCTGCTCTAGAGGCTGGTAAAATTGTTATTTGTGATCGTTTTATTGATAGTTCGCTTGCATATCAAGGACATGCAAGAGGAATAGGGGTAGAAGAAATATTAGCAATCAATCAATTTGCAATTGGACAGACTATGCCCGACCGCACGATTCTTTTTGATATAGAACCAAGTGTTGGGTTAGAAAGAATTAATGCACATAGCAGTAGAGAAAAAAATAGGCTAGATGTAGAGAGTCTTCAATTTCATGAAAAGGTTAGAGAAGGCTACCTTAACTTAGTAAAACAATATCCAGACAGAATTAAAGTAATCGATGCTTCTCAAAAGCTCGAAGAAGTATTAGAAGCTACCTATAAAGTAGTAAAAATGGAATTAGAAATTTTTAGGTAATTAATGCTATAATAAAATAAACAGAATAGAAAAGTGGGAGTGAGTAGCGATGAAATTAATAGTAGCCGTAGTGCAGGACCAAGATAGTAATAGATTGTCAAATGCGTTAACGAAAGCAAAGTTTCGTGCAACAAAACTTGCTAGTACAGGTGGGTTTTTAAGATCTGGAAATACTACGTTTCTGATCGGTACAGATGACTCCTTAGTATCTTCTGCGTTAGAATTAATAAGAGACAATTGTAGAGCACGTGAACAGATGGTAGCCCCAGTTTCACCTATGGGAGGAAATGCTGATTCATACATTCCGTACCCAGTGGAAGTAGAGGTAGGAGGAGCTACAGTATTTGTTCTTCCAATTGAACAATTCCATCATTTTTAATAATGAAGGAAAGGATCGAAAACTTTGAAGATAAATCAAGATGTACGAGTAGGGATAGATAAGATACGCAAGGATACTATGCAGAATAATATTCAATCTGCAAAGTTTGGCCAAATGATTACAAAGCAGGATCAGCGGATGCAAACCGAAGCCTTAACGAAACTGTTAGGAGATATTACTACAGCAGGAGATCGTTTAGCAAGGTCTAGAAATTTACGTGATATGGCTAAGTTTAAAATGCTTATTAAAAAGTTTCTAGAGGAAGCTGTGGATTTTGGAATGGGATTAAAGCAATCTCATACATGGAATCGATTTGGTGAAGGAAGAAAGTTAAAAATCGTAGAGACTATTGATGAAAAATTGGTAGAGCTAGCAGAAGAAATTTTGAGCCAAGAAAAAAGCTCTATAGAATTATTAGATAAAATAGGCGAAATTAAAGGATTACTTATTAATCTATATACGTAATGTTCCCGTGTTATCGCACCGTGCGAAACACGGGATTTTTTAGAGAGGTGGAACCACTATGATCATGGAAGAAGAATGGTCCATTGAAGGAATAGAAAAAATACAACCTACTGCTATTAAACAAATTCAATCCATAGTAGCAAAAAATCGTATTGGACATGCCTACATTATTGAAGGTGCTAATGGTACAGGTAAAACAAAAGTTATGCAATTTTTTGTACAGCTTATGTTTTGCGAAAATTCGACAGAAAATGTTCCATGTGAAACATGTCGAAACTGTAAAAGATTAAAATCATCTAATCATTTGAACATTATTCAACTGGAGCCAGATGGTCAAAATATAAAAAGAAATCAAATTGATGAATTAATACATGAGATGAGCAAAACCTCTATTGAAAGAGGAAGAAAGGTTTATGTAATACATGAAGCAGATCGATTGAACACAAGCTCCTCTAATACATTACTTAAATTTTTAGAGGAGCCTCAGAGCGAAATTACTGCCATCTTATTGACCGATAAGATGCATGCCTTATTACCAACAATACGGTCCAGATGTCAGCATATAGGCTTAGCCACCATGCCACAGGGAGTATTAAAAAAGAAGTTAATGGAAGAGGGAATTACTGATTCAATGGCTTCTACAGTTAGTAGAATGACGAATCAAGTAGAAGAAGCTCTAATTTTAGCGAAAGACGAGCAATTTGGACTTGCAAGGAAATCAGTGATAAAATTGGTGGAAGCAAGTGAAAAAAGTGTTCAGGATGCCCTTATGTGCATACATGAAGATTTTGGTCCTTTGCTAAAAGAAAAGGAAAGTGCAGAACAAGTATTAGATTTACTACTATTTGCTTATCGTGATATAGTAGCTATAAAAGCAACTCCACTCGCAGTTTGTACCTATCCAGATATGATTTCATTCTGGAAACAGATAGCATTACAAAAGACGTATGAGCAATTGTCTAAACAGTTAGAATTGATTTTAGATGCAAAGCAAAATTTGCATAGAAATATGAACCGGACACTGATGATGGAGCAGCTGATGCTTAACCTGCAGGAGGGGTATAGTTTTGTATAATGTTGTAGGAGTCCGCTTTAAGAAAGCGGGTAAAATATATTATTTTGATCCTTCCACGTACATCTTAGAAGTTGGACAATATGTCATTGTCGAAACAGCAAGAGGGATCGAGTATGGTAAAGTTGTTGTAGCAATGCGTGAAGTTGGTGAAAACGACGTCGTATTACCATTAAAGCAAGTTGTACGTCCAGCTGATGAACGTGATAGCCTGCAAGTCGATGAGAATTTATCTGAAGCTAGAAGAGCATTTGAATTAGCGAACTCAAAAATTATTGAGCATAGCTTAGAAATGAAACTAGTGGATGTTGAATATACATTTGATCGCAACAAAATTATTTTCTATTTCACAGCCGAGGGTCGTGTCGACTTCCGAGAGCTTGTGAAAGATTTAGCCTCAGTTTTCCGTACGCGAATCGAGCTTCGCCAAATTGGTGTACGTGATGAAGCAAAGCTTTTAGGTGGGATTGGCCCATGTGGACGTATGCTTTGTTGTTCAACATTTTTAGGTGATTTTGATCCGGTATCAATTAAGATGGCCAAGGATCAAAATTTATCGTTAAATCCTACGAAAATTTCGGGTATTTGTGGGCGCTTAATGTGCTGCTTAAAATACGAAAATGATGATTATGAAATCGCGAAAGAAGGCATGCCGGATATCGGAGAGAAAACGATGACACCTGATGGAATGGGTAAAGTCGTTGGAATAAACGTGCTAGAGCGAATAATTCAAGTATATTTAACGGAGCAAGAACGCACGGCTGAATATGCATTAGAAGAGTTATTAAAAGGCGAAAAAAATCTAATTTAGTGAGAGTTAATGGGGTGGCGTGAGTGAAGGACCGCAATTTTTTAGATACTGTTATGGAGTTCGAACAGCAGCTTGAATCGATGCAACAGCAGTTTAATGCGTTGAAACAATTTGTTGCACATATGATGGAAGAACATCAAACACTTCAGACAGAGAACCTTCACCTCCGTAAGCGTCTGGAGGAATTATTAGCAAATGGTTCTGTTGCACCTGACGAAGTTTTAGATGTCAAAGAGGTGAGCCCAATCGATATTGGTGAAGGTTATGATAATCTAGCACGATTATATCAAGAAGGCTTCCATGTTTGTCATGTACATTTTGGAGGTTCGCGTAAAAGTGAAGATTGTCTGTTTTGTCTAGCATTTTTAAATAAACAAAATAACTAATAATACAAGGGATGTGACCGCAAATGCCGTCACATCCTATTTTAATGAAATTAGATATTACAACAGTGATATCACACATATTTAGGAGGATTTACAATGGAAGAATGGTTAAAGGATGATGAGCGATTAGATTATTTATTGGCAGAGGATTTACGAATAATCCAAAGTCCGTCAGTCTTCTCCTTTTCATTAGACGCGGTGTTACTGTCGCGTTTTGTGAGCGTACCAAAGCAACGCGGTGCGATTGTTGATTTATGCTCGGGTAATGGTGTAATTCCATTATTTTTAAGTGCACGTACAAACGCAAAAATAATTGGCGTAGAGTTACAGCCAAGGCTTTTTGACATGGCAACGCGTAGTATTCAATATAATAAGCTTGATCAACAAATCGAAATGATATTAGGGGATGTAAAGGAAGCATCTGATACTTTAGGTGTCGAGAAATATGATGCTGTCACATGTAATCCCCCATATTTTTTAGCAAATGAATTAAGTGAAAAGAATGTCAGTGAGCATTATGCAATTGCACGCCATGAAATTCATTTAACACTAGAAGAGGCAGTACAATCGGCAAGCCGTCTATTAAAGCAAGGTGGTAAAGCCGCATTTGTGCATCGTCCGGGCCGGTTACTCGATCTTGTGACAGCAATGAGAGCAAATCGAATTGAACCAAAACGAATTCAGTTTGTGTACCCAAAAGAAGGAAAAGAGGCAAATACCTTACTTATTGAAGGCATTAAGGATGGTAAGCCTGATTTAAAGATTCTCCCACCGCTTTATGTATATAATGGAAACAATGAATATACAGATGAAGTGAGTGAGCTATTATATGGTAGCAAAAAGTAATTATTTTTTTTATGTATTAGAGTGTAAGGATACTACTCTTTATGCAGGATATACGAATGATGTAGATCGACGTGTAAGCGTTCATAATGCAGGGAAAGGTGCCAAATACACGAAAGCGCGCATCCCAGTAACATGTATATATTTTGAGGCATTTGAGACGAAACAAGAAGCAATGAGAGCAGAGTATGCTTTTAAGCAATTAAATAGAAAGCAAAAACTGGCGTATATAAGGAGAGCAAATAATGAAATCACAGAAGAGTAGTCACCACGAAACAGGTAGCTGTTTATATTTAGTGGCAACACCAATAGGAAATTTAGAAGATATGACTATACGTGCATTACGTATCCTAAAAGAAGTAGATGTTATTGCAGCTGAAGATACACGTAATACTAAAAAGCTGTGTAATTACTTTGAAATTTCAACACCATTAGTGAGCTATCATGAGCATAATATTGAGGTGGGTGGCGAGAAGTTACTGAAATATTTACGTGATGGGAAATCTGTTGCACTTGTAAGCGATGCGGGGCTTCCTTGCATTTCTGACCCGGGTGCTGATATTGTCGTGAAAGCAATTGAAGAGGATTTTGCAGTAGTACCAATTCCAGGAGCTAATGCAGCGTTAACGGCTTTAATCGCATCAGGTATAACACCACAGCCATTTTATTTCTTTGGCTTTTTAAATCGGAATAAAAAAGAACGTCGCCAGCAGCTTGAAAAATTAGCGAAGCGTGAAGAGACACTGGTATTTTATGAAGCGCCACACCGCATAAAGGAAACTTTAAAGGATTTAGAGCTTATGTTTGGCAATCGTCGTATTACACTTGCGCGTGAATTAACGAAAAAGTTTGAGGAATTTCTTCGCGGAACGATTGAGGAAGCGATTACTTGGGCAAACGAAAGTGAAATTCGTGGTGAGTTTTGTATCGTAATAGAAGGTAATCAAAATGTGGAGGAAGAAGACTTAGCCGATGCATATTGGGCCAACTTTTCTTTAGAAGAACATGTTGACTATATAATAGAAGAAACTCATATGAATTCGAAGGACGCAATTAAAGAGGTAGCGAAACTTCGTAGTATATCGAAGCGTGATGTTTATCAAGCATATCATCAATAAATAAAATAAAGGCTATTCAACGGTAAACTTTGATCGAAATCAAAGTTAGTTGAATAGCCTTTTATTACAAGACGAGTTATTTCTTTAAGTTATTTTGAATTTCTTTAACTAACATATCTGCGCCTTCTGGACTTAAGATTAACTTACCGCCCACTAAACGTAGATTGTCATCAGAAACTTCGCCAGTTACGGCACACGTCATATTAGGTAAGTATTTTTTTAAGATGATTTTATCGTCATCTACATAAATTTCTAAAGCGTCCTTTTCGGCAATGCCTAATGTACGGCGAAGCTCGATTGGAATTACTACACGCCCTAATTCATCGACTTTACGAACGATCCCTGTTGATTTCAAGACTATGTGACCTCCTTACTATAATAAATTAATGATTATTCGTCAAAATTCGACATTAATCCTTTGTCTAATTAGAATCATACCAAGTAATGACATATCCGTCAATTAATTAGTGTTACTTTCTCCTAAAAGTTAGAAAAATTTTTATTATATCACAAGAAATTATGAGTATTTTTAAAGATTATTACTATAAAATTAAAATAGTAGTTAGAAAGTTTCAAGTAATTACCACAATATTGGTGGATATTTTTCGACAAACTTAAATAAAGTATTCTTTCATTGAAACACAAAAAATACTTCGTTAGAATAGAACGTATACTGCAAAACAAATGGAGGCATTCCAAGTGAACGAAAACAAAACATTTTATATAACAACTCCGATTTATTACCCTAGTGGTAAGTTTCATATCGGGACAGCTTATACGACAGTTGCTTCAGATGCAATTGCACGCTATAAAAGGTTACAAGGGTTTGATGTACGATTCTTAACAGGTATGGATGAACATGGGCAAAAGATTCAAGAGAAAGCTGCTGAATCTGGAAAGCATCCTCAAGAGTATGTAAATGAAATTGCAGACGCTGCAAAAAAATTATGGTCTCTTATGGATATTTCTTTTGATGACTTTATTCAAACTACTGAAAAGCGTCATACGGCATCTGTCGAGAAGATTTTCCAAAAATTCTTAGACAATGGTGATATATATAAAGGTGAATATGAGGGGCTTTACTGTGTACCATGTGAGTCTTACTATACTGAGACGCAATTAGTGGATGGAAAGTGTCCGGATTGTAATAGAGAGGTGCAAACAGTTAAAGAAGAGTCTTACTTCTTTAATATGAAGAAATACGCAGATCGATTACTAGAATACTACGAAAATAATTTAGATTTTATTGAGCCGGAATCTCGCAAAAATGAAATGTTAAATAATTTCATTAAACCAGGCTTAGAAGATCTTTCTGTTTCTCGTACTTCATTTGATTGGGGGATTAAAGTTCCTGGGGATGCACGCCACGTAATTTATGTATGGGTTGATGCATTATCGAACTATATTACGTCTTTAGGTTACGGTTCAGATAATAATGAACTATTTAATAAATACTGGCCAGCTGATGTACATGTTGTTGGTAAAGACATCGTCCGATTCCATACAATTTATTGGCCAATATTCTTGATGGCATTGGATTTACCATTACCGAAGAAAATCTTTGCACACGGTTTCATCATGATGAAGGACGGAAAGATGTCTAAATCAAAAGGAAATGTAGTATATCCTGAAATGCTAGTTGAGCGTTATGGATTAGATGCAACACGTTATTTCTTATTAAGAGAACTTCCATTTGGACAAGATGGTGTATTTTCTCCAGAGTCATTTGTGGAGCGCACAAACTTCGATTTAGCAAATGATTTAGGAAATTTATTAAACCGTACAGTATCGATGATGAACAAATATTTTGATGGTGTTATTCCAACTGAAGGCCTAGAAAACACGGAGTTCGATGCCTCATTAAAAGAGCATGCAGAAAAAGTTCGAGTTAAATATAAAGAAAGTATGGAAAAAATGCAATTTAGCATGGTTCTTGGTGAGCTTTGGAGCCTTGTTTCACGCACAAATAAATATGTAGATGAAACGGCACCTTGGGTTTTAGCGAAAGAGGAAACTGATAAGCCAAAATTAGCAGCGGTCATGCATAATTTAGCAGAAAGTTTACGACATATTGCAGTTATGTTACAACCATTTATGACAACAGCTCCAAAACAAATTACAGAGCAGTTAGGATTAGATGACAAATTATTAGCGTGGTCGACAATTGAAACATTTGGTAATGTTATTCCAGTAAATACAAAAGTAGCAGATAAAGGAACACCAATCTTCCCTCGTTTAGAAAATGAAGTGGAAATTGCCTACATTCGCGAGCAAATGCAAGGCTCTGTTCAAACACAGCAGGAAGAACCAAAAAATGTGGTAGCTCCTACAGAAGAAGTAGAAGAAATATCAATTGAAGACTTCATGAAAGTTGATTTACGCGTAGCAACGGTTACAGCTTGTGAACCAGTTGCAAAAGCTAAAAAATTATTGAAGTTACAAGTTGATTTAGGCTATGAGCAGCGCCAAGTTGTATCGGGAATTGCAGAGCATTATAAACCGGAACAATTAATTGGCCAAAAGGTAATTGTTGTTGCAAACCTTAAGCCTGTAACATTACGTGGTGAGTTATCACAAGGTATGATTTTAGCGGGATCATTGGGTGGTATATTAACTTTAGCAACGGTAGATCCTAAGTTAGAAAACGGAGCAAAGGTAAAATAATAAGTAAAAAAAAGCCTGCTGAAAACAAGAAATTCAGCAGGTTTTTCTTTCAAAATAGTATTAAAGAAAAACTATTTTAGCATAATAAATTAAATTCATTTTCATCTTTTTTAGAGATTTAAGTACATCTTTTTTAAATTTGTTTGAATAATAATTACAAAAAATAAAAACAATGTAATCAAATTGTAATGTTTCTGAAAAAAATGAAATCTTAATTTAGAATAAAATATAAAAGGAGAACTTAAAATATGAGTTCATTTATCGATACACATGTGCATTTAAATGCAGATCAATATGATGAAGATTTACAGCAGGTAATTCAGCGTGCCTTAGATGCAAAAGTAGAGAAAATGGTAGTCATCGGTTTCGATCGTAAAACAATAGAAAGAGCGATGATTCTAGCAGCTGAGTATGAATTTATTTATGCTGTAATCGGTTGGCATCCAGTAGATGCTATCGATTGCACAGAAGAAGATTTATTGTGGATTGAGGAACTAGCAAAACATCCCAAAGTAGTAGGTATTGGCGAGACTGGACTCGATTATTACTGGGATAAATCTCCGAAAGATATTCAACAATTTTGGTTCCGCAAGCAAATTAAACTTGCTCAAAAATTAAATTTACCAATTATTATTCATAATCGGGATGCAACAGCCGACGTTGTTCGGATTTTACAAGAAGAAAATGCAGCTTCAGTAGGAGGCATTATGCATTGCTTCGGTGGAAGTGTAGAAACAGCACGACAATGCATCGATATGAATTTTATGATTAGCCTAGGGGGACCTGTGACATTTAAAAATGCACGCCAGCCAAAAGAGGTGGCAACGGAAATTCCGTTAGAGTATTTATTAATTGAAACAGATGCACCTTATTTAGCCCCTCACCCTTATCGTGGAAAGCGTAATGAGCCGGCTTTTGTGACGCTTGTGGCAGAGGAAATTGCGCGCTTGAAAGAGCTGTCGATTGAAGAAGTTGCTCAAAAAACTACAGAAAATGCCATTCGATTTTTCAAATTAGACGTATAAAAAAAATAAAAGCCTCCAACACTACTCGTGATGGGCGTTCGTCGACTTGGAAAATAGTGATAGAAGCAAGATGGTTGACAGTGAGAAATCATGTCCGTATAATCCAACGAGTAATGAGGAGGCGTTTTTTCATGTCAAATAGTTTCATGAAAAACTTGTTCTTAGGGTCATTGAGGAGTAAGCAAACAGTGTTAGGAGTAATAACCTTAGTGCTGTTTGTTTCAGTAATTGCATTCGTTTTCTATCAGGGAACGAAATCTCCCGTAGTAGTAAATGCTAACGGAGAAACACTTTTAGAAGTTTCAACACATTCTAAAACAATTGGCGAGCTTTTCGAAAAGCACGATTATGTTGTTTCGGAATATGACAAAGTTTTACCCTCACTGGATACCGAAATCGTCGATGGAATGACGATTGAATGGGAACAGGCAAAAGAAGTAATAGTTTCAGTTGATGGAAGTCAGTCAAGTTTATGGACAACTGAAAAGCTCGTGAAGAACATTTTGGAAGAAGCAAATATTGAAGTAGCTGAGAATGACCTTGTGTCAATCGGCTTAGATACAGAAGTAGGCGCAGATAACAAAATCGATATTCAAAAAGCGTTTCAAGTAACGCTTGTCGATGGATTAGAAGAAAGACAAGTATGGTCCACTTCGACTACGGTCGCTAACTTTTTAAAACAACAAGAGATAAGTTTAGGCGAATTTGATCGTATTGACAAAGAACTGGAGTATGTTATCACTCCTGACGAAAAAATCGCAGTTGTTCGCGTAGAAAAGGTTACCGATGTAGTGGAAGAATCAATCGCATTCGCAACGGAAAAGAAAAATGATTCTTCGATTTTAAAGGGTAAAGAAAAGGTAGTAACAGCAGGGCAAAATGGTACAGTAGAGCGAACATATGAAGTATTAAAAGAGAATGGCCAAGTCATTTCAAAAACACTTCAAGGTGAAAATATTCTATCAAACCCAACGACTAAAGTAGTAGCTGTAGGCACAAAAGTTGTAACTGCTTCAGTATCTCGTAACAACTCCTCTGAACCAGAAAAAGGAAAAGAGTTTTACGTGACATCAACAGCATATACACCATATTGTAATGGTTGTTCTGGAACAACAGCGACAGGTATTAATTTGCGTTCAAATACAGATTTAAAATTAATTGCAGTAGATCCTAATGTTATTCCTTTAGGCACAAAAGTTTGGGTTGAGGGCTATGGTAATGCAATAGCTGGAGATACGGGCGGTGCCATTAAAGGTAATAAGATTGATATATTATTCGCTACAAAAGCCGAAGCATATGCTTGGGGTCGTAAGAAGGTACGCATTAAAGTTTTAGATTAATTGTGTAAAGAATTAATTGATTTTTACACATCCAAAATGTATATGAGTCTTCCCGTTTTGACTGAGCGGGAGGGCTTTTTCTTTGTTTAATTGTATAAAACGCACTGCTCGGGCTTATCAACAGTAAATATGTTAAAATAGCTAGAGGATTAATGAGATAGAAAAGAGGCAGTCTATAATGAATATACAAGAGGTCATTGTCGTAGAAGGAAAAGATGACACGACGGCTGTTAAACGTGCAGTAAATGCGGATACAATTGAAACAAATGGCTCAGCTATTTCGGATGAAGTACTTAAGCGTATTGCACATGCGCAGCAAAAACGTGGCGTTATCGTATTTACAGACCCAGACTACCCTGGCCGCCGTATTCGAGCAATTATAGAAGAGCGAGTACCAGGGGTTAAACATGCTTTTTTAGATAAAGAAAAAACGATAGCCAAAAACGGAAAAGGCTTAGGTATTGAGCATGCAAGTGATGCTAATATTCGCGAGGCATTAAAAAATGTTTATACGCCGAATACGGAACTTGAAGTAGAGGAAAAAATTACGCTAGAGGACTTAATGATCACAAAGCTAATTGGCCACCCAATGTCAAAGGAACGTCGACAACGTCTAGGAAGTATTTTAAATATCGGTATGACAAATGGCAAACAGCTACATAAGCGTCTTATGATGTTCCAAATAACAACGGAACAATTTGCGCAAGCTGTTATGCAAATCGATCAGGAGGAACGAAATGTATAAAGATATTGCAACACCAATTCGCACACAAGAAATTTTAAAAAAATACGGGTTTTCATTTAAAAAAAGTTTAGGGCAAAACTTTTTAATCGATCCCAATATTTTACGCAACATTGTTAGCCACGCAAATTTAACTGAAAATAGTGGGGCAATTGAAGTCGGACCTGGAATTGGTGCATTAACGGAACATTTAGCACGCGCTGCTAAAAAGGTTGTATCTTTCGAAATCGATCAACGCTTATTACCTGTTCTTGAAGATACATTAAGCCCGTATGACAATGTAAAAGTCGTTCATTCGGACATTTTAAAAGCGGATGTTGTAAAAGTAATTGAGGAAGAAATGCCAGGCATCGAGGATGTAATGGTAGTTGCAAATTTACCTTACTATGTAACAACACCAATTTTAATGAAGCTATTAAATGATCGTTTACCGATTCGTGGCTTTGTTGTTATGATGCAAAAAGAGGTTGCAGATCGTATTACGGCGAAGCCAGGCACGAAGGCGTACGGCTCATTATCGATTGCAATTCAATATTACTGTACAGCTGAAATTGCAATGGTTGTACCGAAAACTGTATTTATGCCGCAACCAAATGTTGATTCAGCAGTTATTCGTTTAATTCGTCATGAAACGCCGCCTGTAATTGTAATTGATGAAGACTTTTTATTCGAAGTTACGCGCATGTCATTTGCTCAGCGTCGTAAAACGCTTTTAAATAATCTTCAAAATGGATTACCAAATGGCAAACGCGATAAGCAGATGATTTTAGATGTATTAGAAGCAACTGGAATTGATCCAACTCGCCGTGGTGAAACATTATCTATCGAAGAGTTTGGCCGCTTGGCAGACGCATTACATCCTATTTTTGGCAAATAGACCATAGGAGCGATAAAAAAATCGCTCCTTTTTTATGAATATAGTTGACTAGATGTAAAGCCGATGATAAAATATAATATTTTATTGACATTTCTGTGTTTTTGCTTTATAATGTTAGTTATGTGAGGTGTATGCGAAAATGCCAAAATCTTTAGCTGACATTAAAAAGTCGTTAGATGGTCATTTAGGTAAACGTTTGCAATTACGAGCAAACGGTGGTCGCAAGAAAACGGTTGAGTGTGAAGGCGTACTAAGTGAAACTTATCATGCGGTATTCGTCGTTGAACTGAATGAAGATAATGCGTGCAAGCGCGTATCTTATAGCTACACAGATATTTTAACAGAAGCGGTAGAGATTACTTTTTTAGACGATGTTGTAGTCGTTAAATAGTTTTTCTGGTACTTATTTATATTTTAAAAGCACTCGCGCTTTAGGAGTGTTTTTTGTTTTTTTAGAGCATACTTATTAGTGCTTACACTTTATTGCATGAAGACAAGGAGGAATCTTGCTCATGGCAAAAAAAGGACTCATGTCAAGTCGTCTAAAAGAAGAGATTGCAAAAGAACTCGGATTTTATGATGTAGTTGAACGCGAAGGCTGGGGCGGTATTAAATCACGTGATGCAGGTAACTTAGTGAAGCGAGCGGTTGAAATGGCTGAGCAAAGCTTGGCGCAGCAATCGAAAAATCAACGGTAATAAAGTGAACGTAAGCAAAGGCGATCTTGCCCATCTCTTGGGTGAGATCGTTTTAATTTACATAATAGTAGTTGTTATGCTAAAAAGATTAAATGTTTCGTCACGTGGTCTATCAAAGACTATGGTAAAATAGTAGGCATGAAGATAGACGTACTTTATAGTTCGAGGGGGATATTAAATGCTTTACGTAAAAGCTCCGGCAAAAATAAATTTAACATTAGATGTTTTATATAAACGACCTGATCAATATCACGAGGTTGAGATGATTATGACAACGGTAGATTTATCGGATCGTATTGGACTTGAGCCTCGTAAGGATGGTCTAATCAAAATTATCTCTGCAGATCGATTTGTTCCGGATGATGACCGTAATTTTGCATATCAGGCTGCAAAACTCTTAAAAGATATATACGGCATAGATGAAGGTGTAACAATTACGATTGAAAAGGAAATACCGATTGCAGCAGGTTTAGCTGGTGGGAGCAGTGATGCGGCAGCAACATTACGTGGTTTAAATGTTCTTTGGGATTTAAACTTAACATTAGCTGAGCTAGCTGAGCTTGGATCGAAAATTGGCTCGGATGTTTCATTTTGTGTTTACGGCGGTACGGCCAAAGCGACAGGGCGTGGTGAAGTAATTGAAGAATTATCAGCACCACCTGCTTGTTGGGTTGTCTTAGCAAAACCCAAACTTGGCGTATCTACTGCAGATGTTTATGGTGGTCTAGATGTAAATTCAGTGACACATCCGAATACAGCGCAAATGATGCAGGCTATTGAAACGAATGATTATGAATTAATGTGTAACTCCCTTGGAAACGTATTAGAGTCTGTCACATTTACATTACATCCTGAAGTAATAACGATTAAAGAGCAAATGCAACGCTTTGGTGCAGATGCAGTATTAATGAGCGGTAGTGGTCCCACTGTGTTCGGTTTAGTAGATACAGAGGCAAGAGTGGGCCGAATTTATAATGGTCTTCGTGGTTTTTGTGAAGAAGTATATGTAGTGCGAATGTTAGGGGAACGAAATACACTTGCATAAACACGTACGTTTATGGTAATTTACCTATAAAATATTCGTGTTTAAAAATTAAATGTTTAGGAGAGGATCACATGAAATGGAAGCGTAGTGAACGCTTAGTAGATATGACATATTATCTGCTTGAGCATCCACAACAATTGATCCCGCTAACTTATTTTTCTGATCTGTACAGTTCAGCTAAATCTTCAATTAGTGAAGATTTGACGATTGTTAAAGAAACATTTGAAGAAAAAGGAATCGGGCTTTTAGTAACAGTTCCTGGCGCAGCAGGCGGAGTGAAATACATTCCAAAAATGGCTGATGCAGAAGTAAAGCAAATTGTACAAGAGATGATTATTGAGCTTGCACAATCAGATCGTTTACTACCGGGCGGCTATTTATTTATGACCGATTTATTAGGTAATCCGGAATTTATGAACCGTATTGGTAAAGTATTTGCGAGTGCATTTGCAGACAAGAAAATCGATGTAATTATGACAGTAGCGACGAAAGGTATTGCAATAGCCCATGCAATTGCACGTCATTTAAATGTACCTGTAGTTGTTGTTCGTCGTGATAGCAAAGTAACAGAAGGATCAACCGTGAGTATTAATTACGTATCAGGTTCTTCTCGTCGTATTCAAACGATGGTTTTATCGAAACGCAGCATGAAGAGTGGTCAACGAGTATTAATTACGGATGACTTTATGAAGGTTGGCGGTACGATGAATGGAATGAAAAACCTATTAGAGGAATTTGATTGTAAATTAGCGGGGATTGCTGTTCTAGTAGAAGCAGAGCACGCTGATGAAACCTTAGTGGATGATTATTATTCTTTAGTAAAGCTACATGAAGTAAATGAAAAAGATCGTACGATTGCGTTAAGTGAAGGAAATTATTTCTCAAAGGAGCGTATTTAATATGAAAACTATCTCAACAACAAATGCCCCAGCAGCAATTGGGCCATACGCACAAGGAATTGTTGTAAACAATATGTTTTATTCTTCAGGTCAAATTCCATTAACGGCTTCAGGTGATTTAGTGGATGGCGATATTACAGCTCAAACGAATCAAGTGTTCGAAAATCTAAAGGCGGTTCTAGCGGCTGCAGGTAGCAACCTAAGTCAAGTTGTAAAAACAACGGTCTTTATGAAGGATATGAATGACTTCGCGGCGATGAATGAAGTCTATGCAGCGCATTTTGGTGAACATAAGCCAGCACGTTCGGCTGTAGAGGTTGCTCGTCTTCCAAAAGATGTACAAGTTGAAATCGAAGTTATTGCATTAGTTAAGTAAAGTGAAGTTTAAAACTAGTAACCGAAAAACCGGTTGCTAGTTTTTTTTGTTAAAATTATAGAAAAATATGTCAATTTGTAGTATTGTATTGTAAATACTTCTAAATTTTTGAAAAATTAATTAATTTAGGAGGATATTGCGAACTTATATAGAAATATAATCGCAAGGGCAACCTAGAGGAGAGGAGTGAAAAGAATGGAAGTGACAGATGTGAGATTACGCCGTGTGCAAACTGAAGGTAGAATGCGCGCAATAGCTTCTATTACTTTAGATGACGAATTTGTTGTTCATGATATTCGTGTAATTGATGGTAATACAGGACTATTCGTTGCAATGCCAAGTAAACGTACGCCAGATGGGGAATTCCGCGATATCGCGCACCCAATTAATTCAGGCACTCGTAATAAAATTCAAGATATTGTTTTAACTGCATATCATGCAACTAGTGATGAAGATGAAGTTGTAGAATTAGAGTTTGAAGAAGCAAGTGTATAATTATTTAGTAAAAGAGTCTCCTTTTCAAAAGGAGAACTCTTTTTTTTTGGGTATAGAAATAGAGAACATGCGAGATTATTTTGATTTATTCGAGAATACAGCTAATAAACGGAATGTTGCCCTACATAACAACCCTTCCTACCTTGAAAATATAGTGAATTTACTATATAGTCATAAGTGAAAAAGAACTAATTGGAGGACTTATGATGACAAACATTTTTGCTGTCGTTTTGGCTGCTGGTCAGGGTACACGCATGAAGTCCAAATTATATAAAGTACTCCACCCAGTTTGTGGTAAATCAATGGTTGAACATGTTATAGATAACATCAGCACATTAAACACAGATCGTATTGTGACGGTTGTTGGCCATGGTGCTGAACTGGTGAAGGAAACATTAGGCGAGAAAAGTGAGTATGTGCTTCAAGCCGAACAGCTTGGAACTGCACATGCAATCCAACAAGCCGAACAATTATTAGGTGATTTAGAGGGTACTACATTAGTTGTTTGTGGTGACACGCCTTTAATTCGACCTGAAACAATGCAGGCGCTATTTAATCATCATAATGATACGTGTGCAAAGGCAACAATCTTAACAGCAATAGCTGAGGATCCAACTGGATATGGGCGTATTCTACGTGACGCTTCAGGCCAAGTTGCCCAAATTGTAGAGCAAAAAGACGCATCTGATGAACAACGCCTTGTAAAAGAAATTAATACAGGCACATATTGCTTCGACAACAAAGCTTTATTCGAAACATTAAAACTTGTGAAAAATGACAACACACAAGGTGAATATTATTTACCAGATGTTATAGAGATTTTACAAAAGCAAGGTGAAAATGTAGGCGCTTACGTGACGAATAGCTTCGACGAAACTTTGGGTGTTAATGACCGAATTGCATTATCGCAAGCGGAAGAATTAATGCGCACACGAATCAATGAAAAGCATATGCGTAATGGAGTGACGATTATTAATTCGTCATCAACACATATTAGTGCAGATGTAGTCATTGGAAGTGATACAATAATTAAACCAGGAACGATTATCGAAGGAAAAACGGTCATTGGTGAAGATTGTATAATTGGTCCAAACAGTCATATTGTAAATACAACAATTGGTGACCGTACAACAATTCACAGCTCAGTTCTATTTGAAAGTAAAGTAGGAAATGATACAGCGGTAGGACCCTTCGCACATATTCGTCCAGAATCATCTTTAGGTGACAACGTGAAGATTGGGAACTTTGTGGAGCTTAAGAAATCTACTTTAGGTAATAATTCGAAGGTTTCACACTTAAGCTATATTGGGGATGCTGAAGTCGGTCAAAATGTAAATGTTGGCTGTGGTTCAATCACAGTAAACTACGATGGAAAAAATAAATTTAAGACAGTTATTGAAGACGATGTATTTGTAGGATGTAATTCAAATCTTGTTGCACCTGTTACATTAAAGGCGGGTTCATATGTAGCCGCTGGGTCGACGATTACAAAAGAAGTACCAAGTGATGCACTAGCAGTAGCGCGTTCACGTCAAGAAAATAAGTTAAACTATGTTAGCAAATTAAATTTAAAATAATCTATTGAAAAAACAGGAGGCCATCATGCCGTATCAATACGCTGATTCAAAATTAAAAATCTTCTCATTAAACTCAAACAACCCACTTGCAACAGAAATTGCAGAAGAAATGGGTGTAGAACTAGGTAAATCATCTGTAAAATATTTCAGTGATGGAGAAGTCCAAATTAGCATTGAAGAAAGCATTCGCGGTTGTGACGTATTTATCGTACAATCTACATCTGCACCAGTTAATGAACATTTAATGGAGCTATTAATTATGATTGACGCTGTTAAACGTGCTTCAGCTCGTACAGTAAACGTTGTAATGCCTTATTACGGTTATGCTCGTCAAGATCGTAAAGCAAAAGCACGTGAGCCAATCACAGCTAAATTAGTAGCAAACTTACTTGAGACTGCAGGTGCAACTCGTGTTATCGTACTAGATTTACACGCGCCTCAAATCCAAGGGTTCTTCGATATTTTAATCGACCACTTAGTAGCGGTTCCTTTATTGTCGGATTACTTCAAAACAAAAGGCTTCAACTCTGAAGATTTAGTAATCGTTTCTCCAGACCACGGTGGTGTAACACGTGCTCGTAAAATGGCTGAGCGTCTAAAAGCGCCAATTGCTATTATCGATAAGCGTCGTCCAAAGCCAAACGTTGCGGAAGTTATGAACATCGTTGGTAATGTTGAAGGTAAAGTATGTATTTTAATCGATGATATTATTGATACAGCTGGTACGATTACAATTGGTGCTAATGCATTACTAGAAAGTGGAGCAAAAGAAGTTTATGCTTGCTGTTCACATCCAGTATTATCAGGCCCAGCGATTGAGCGTATTGAGAACTCTGCAATTAAAGAATTAGTGGTAACAAACACGATTCAACTTACAGATGAAAAAAAATCTCCTAAAATTACAGAGCTTTCTGTAGCGAAACTTATGGCTGATGCGATTTCTCGTATTTACGAAAATAAATCAGTGAGCACTCTATTTGATTAATTAAATTTCCCGCTAAGCGCCTACGCTTAGCGGTTTTTTTGTTTTACGGTAGAATTCATATAGTCTATTAATTACTTGCAGTCTAAATAAATCGGTTCCTCAGATGCGTTTCACTAAATTACATTAAGTCATATTCACCCCATTCATAGGTTTATCTTTTGTAATAAAGGGGTATAAATATAAAGTGGAATTTTTAGGGAGGGGATTATGAATATGAGTATAGTTATTAAAGCAGTAAAACGTAAACCGGGGCAAAACTCAAAGTTAACCCAACTAAGGCAGAACGGGCAACTTGCCGGCGTTATTTATGGGTATGATACTGAATCAACACCCATTCTTCTTGAATACAAGGAAACTGAAAAAACAGTCCGTAGAAATGGACATGCGGCAGTTTTCCAAATTGATTTAGAGGGTAAAAAAATTAACGCCGTGTTAACGGATATTCAACGCGATGCAATAAAAAGACACGTAACGCATGTAGATTTTCTAGCAATTGATATGAAAGAAGAGCTAGAGGTAGATGTAACATTTACAATCATCGGCAATCCCAAAGGCGTACGTGAAGGTGGCGTATTAACGCAGCCAAATCATACAATTAAAATTAAGGTAAAGCCATCAGATATTCCAGATACAATTGAAATAGATGTATCGGAACTGGGTGTAGGTGACACACTTTCATTAGGTATGATTCGTGACCAATATAATTTTGAGATTTTGAGTGAAGATGAATATACGTTAGCAACGGTAACACCACCGACTCAATCAGAAGAATCGGATTTAGATGTGGCTAATGTTGCAGCAGACAATGTAGCACCTACTGGAGAGAAGGTAAGTCCAGAAAAATCCGGTAGCGGAGATTAAGTTCAATTTGATAAGATAAAAATCTAGTGCTATGAAGGGAATCTATAATCTTTCATAGCTTTTTTGCGCTTAATAACTATTTACTAATTTTTCAAATAAAACGATTCGTATTTATAGCTATATACGCTATAATCATTGCAGACTATAAATGAATCGAGGAAAGTAACCCGCGTTATGAAAACTTATAATGAAAAAATGAGTATCTACCATGGGATGGCATCTACGCTTGCTGCGAATACGTCGAGTACTTATATCCCTTTATTTGCAATGACAATTCTTGGCGCGACCAATTATCAAGTTGGTTTAATTAGTTCGTTGCCACCATTAGTGGCACTTCTAATGACGGTGCCAGCAGCTATTTTATTAAATCGTGCGGTAGAGCAACGAAAGCTTGTTGCATTCTCTGTCCTTTCTGCACGGCTTGTATTTTTACTAATCTTGTTTATAACATATGTACCAGGGTCAATTGCATCTTGGGTACTACTTGGACTTATTGCTTTTATGAATATACCGAATACGATGGCCAATATGGGTTGGCAGGCGTTAATCGGGAATATTATTGAGGAAAATCGTCGGGCACAGTTTTTTAGTGACCGGAATCGATTACTCACGATGGTTGGACTTGTTTCAACATTAATTATTGGTGTTGTGATGAGAGATGCGACAGAAAGTGCAAGTGCATATCAAATGTTATTCGCCTTCACGTTTTTCTTTGGCGTAATGGAAATGATCTTTTTGTTAAAGCATAAAGAAAGTGTACGTGAGAAAAAGAGTGAAGAAAAAAAGCGTGCAATGGATTGGGCTATTTTTAAAGATGCGGGCTATGTTCGCTTTTTAGTCATTGCACTTTGCTTTAATTTCGGTTGGCAAATGGCATGGGGTTTATTTAACGTTTACAATGTACGTTATGCTGAAGCATCAATTTTTTGGATAAGTATGTTTAACGTTGCAAGCATGATTGCTCAAATTATTGCGTATCCATTATGGCGTAAATGGTCAGAACAGCACGGTAATATGCGAGTGTTTATTTGGGTAGCTTTTGGGATGTCGACAGCGCCATTTTTAATGGTTCTTTCAACAAATCTTTATTACCTAACATTTATGTCTATGTTATCAGGATTTTTTGTGGCAGGGACTGTATTAATTTTATTTAATCTATTATTAGAGAACTCTCCAAAGGAAACACGTACATACTGCATCACGTCGTACAATGTCATACTCGCGCTTATTGCCTTTATATCTCCGCAAATTGGTATTTGGTTATTAGAAACGTTTAATATGGATGTTGCTATGAACGTTTCCTCAAGTGTACGCTTGGCGGCAGCACTAGGATTTTTATATGTATACTTACGTAGAAAGAGTAGTTTAGCTGAGAATGTGATAAAATAGCAACGATTAGATAAAAAGGATGCGATTTTTTCATGAAATTAATTATTGGATTAGGAAATCCGGGGAAACCATATGAAAACACACGCCATAATATTGGCTTTGAGGTAATTGATGCGCTCGCAAATAAATGGGGAGCACCACTAAACCAAATGAAATTCAATGGGATGTATGCAAGTGTGCATCGCCCAGAAGGTAAAGTCATACTTTTGAAGCCATTAACATATATGAACTTATCGGGTGAATCTGTTCGTCCACTTATGGATTACTTTGATATTGATGTAGAAGATATTATTGTTATTTATGATGATTTAGATTTAGAAACAGGTAAATTACGTCTTCGAGGCAAGGGTAGTGCAGGTGGACATAACGGTATTAAGTCATTAATTCAACATTTAGGTACGCAGGAATTTAACCGCATACGTGTGGGTGTTAATCGTCCACCAGCAGGTATCAAGGTGGCGGATTATGTACTTTCGAAGTTCTCGAAGGACGATCAGCCAATTGTACAAGATGCCATTAATAAATCGGTTGATGCGGTAGAAGCATCGTTATCAAAGAAATTTTTAGATGTAATGAATCAATTTAACGGTGCATAAATTATGATCATGCTGTCTATACTTTGAGTAAGAGAACGTTACTTAAGGGAGGATATGGGCGATGCCGATCCGTTATAAATGTAGACACTGTGATACAGAAATTGGCATATTACCATTTGATGCAGATGAAACGATGAAAAAGCTTCACCTTTTCGAAATTGGGGAAGTGGATGATTATATCGAACAGGATGCGCGGGGAGAAACAACGGTGCATTCGATTTGCGAGCACTGTGAGGATTCCTTACGCCAATTTCCAGATTACCATTCATTGAAAAAATGGTTACAATAGAGCTATATAGGCTTTGACTTTAAACGGTCAAAGCTTTTTTTAGAAGCTGAAATAAATAACTTCAAAATTTAGAACGTCATCTCACAGAATTTTAACTGGGATGGATTTTTCTGATTTTGCAACTAGGCTCGAACATGACTGAGGAGGTTCATTGATGTCGATATTCCATCAACTATTCTCGCAAGATAAACATATAAATACGTTTATGCAACAAGTGAAGGAAGGTACTGCTAACCAGCAGCTTATTACAGGATTAACAGGTGGTGCGAGGCCAGCTTTAATTCAAGCAATGTATGAAGAGGCCAATGAGGCTATTTATATTGTATCGCCGAACTTACTGCAGGCGCAAAAGCTAACGGATGATTTAACGTCTTTAGTGGGCGAGGAGGCAATTCATTTTTATCCAGCTGATGAATTTATCGCAGCAAATATGGCGATTGCTTCACCTGAATTACGTGCACAGCGAATTGCAACATTAGACAAGCTGACGCGGGGCGAGCGTGGTATTTTTATTATTCCAGCAGCTGGCATGCGTAAGATGATGACGCCAAAGGGGCAGTGGCTAGAGAGTGCATTACAGGCTGTTGTTGGCGATGAAATTCAAGTAGAAGAATGGTTACAAAAGTTAGTTGCAATGGGTTACACAAGAAATCAAATGGTTACAACACCAGGTGAGTTCGCAATACGTGGAGGGATTTTAGATATTTATCCCCCGTATGCGGAGTCGCCAATTCGTATGGAATTATTTGATACTGAAATCGATTCAATTCGCACATTTTCTGCGGATGATCAGCGTTCAATTGAGCGATTACAGGAAATTTCAATTTTACCAGCATCAGAAATGCTATTAACAACGGAACAACGTTTACAACTAGCAGAGCGATTAGAAAAAGCACTCGCGGTAAGTTTGGAAAAGGTAAAGAAACAAGAAATACAGGAGCTTCTTATCGAAAATATTCAATATGATATCGAACTTTTACGCCAAGGTAATTTGCCGGACTATGTAAATAAATATGGTTCGCTTCTCTATAATGAAACGGTCTTTATAGGTGATTATTTTAAACCGAATGGAATTGTCCTGTTTGATGAGCTTGGGCGTGTTCAAGAAGTAATGGATGCTTGGGAACGTGAGGAGCAGGAATGGTTTTTATCATTAATCGAAGAGGGGAAAATGCTTCATAATGTAAAACCATCGTTTTCACTAAAGGAAATTTTATCAATGATTAAGCAGCAGACAATGTACTTTGCTTTGTTCACACGCACGTTTGCAGGAATTACGTTTAAGAAAACAACGAATTTCTCTTGTAAGCCAATGCAGCAATTCCATGGGCAAATTGCGCTTCTACAAAATGAAATGGAACGTTGGAAAAACGGGAAATATATTGTGCTATTTGCGGCAGATGGAAATGAGCGGATCGCGGCATTAGAGCGTACATTGCAAGATTATGATATTACTAGTTTACGAGGTGAGCCTAAAGAGCCTGGCATTTATTTAGTGGATGCCAATTTATCGGCTGGTTTTGAGCTGCCCTTACAGCGAATTGCAGTAGTAACAGATGATGAATTATTTAAGCAGCAAATGAAGAAAAAGACACGTCCGCAAAAGATGACCAATGCAGAACGTATTAAATCGTATACAGAAATTAAACCGGGTGATTATGTAGTGCATGTTCATCACGGGATTGGTAAGTATATAGGCATTGAAACGCTGGAAGTTGGCGGCACGCACAAAGATTATTTACATGTACGCTATCGTGCAGATGATAAGCTTTTTGTGCCTGTTGATCAAATCGATTTAATCCAGAAATATGTGGCGTCAGAAGATAAAGAACCTAAGCTACATAAGTTAGGCGGCGTGGAATGGAAGAAATCGAAAGCCAAAGTTACCGCGGCTGTTCAAGATATTGCGGATGATTTGATTAAGCTCTATGCAAAGCGTGAAGCTGAGGTTGGCTTTGCATTCTCACCAGATACGGATGAATTACGTACGTTTGAAGATCAGTTCCCTCACCAAGAAACCGAAGATCAACTACGCACGATTATTGAAGTGAAGCGTGATATGGAACGTGAGCGCCCGATGGACCGATTAGTGTGTGGTGATGTTGGTTATGGTAAAACGGAGGTAGCAATCCGTGCTGCATTTAAGGCGATTTCAGATGGAAAGCAAGTTGCATTTTTAGTGCCGACGACGATATTAGCGCAGCAACATTTTGAAACAATTTCAGCACGTTTTGAAGAGTATGCTATTAATGTGGGCTTACTAAGTCGTTTCCGCACGAAGAAACAGCAAACTGAAACATTAAAAGGAATGGCGATGGGTACGGTTGATATCGTTATTGGAACGCACCGTATTTTATCAAAAGATGTGGCCTATCGTGATTTGGGTCTTTTAATTGTCGATGAAGAGCAGCGATTTGGCGTGACGCATAAAGAGAAAATTAAGCAGCTAAAAACGAATGTTGATGTACTAACGTTGACGGCTACTCCTATTCCTCGAACACTCCATATGTCAATGGTCGGCGTACGTGATTTATCAGTTATTGAAACGCCACCGCAAAACCGATTCCCTGTACAAACCTATGTTATGGAGCATAGTGGTGCATTAGTACGTGAGGCAATTGAACGAGAAATGGCACGTGGTGGGCAAACGTTTTATTTATACAACAGAGTTGAAGATATGGCACGACGCGTAGAGGAAATTCAAGCACTTGTTCCAGAAGCACGCGTTGGATTCGCTCATGGGCGCATGACAGAATCTGATCTCGAATCAGTCATTATTTCATTCATCGATGGAGAATATGATGTATTAGTCACTACGACAATTATTGAAACGGGTGTTGATATCCCGAACGTAAATACATTGATTGTTCATGATGCAGATCGAATGGGTTTATCGCAGCTGTATCAATTACGCGGGCGTGTAGGCCGTTCAAATCGCGTTGCTTATGCATACTTTATGTATCAGCGTGATAAAGTTTTAACGGAAGTAGCGGAGCAGAGATTGCAAGCTGTTAAGGAGTTTACTGAGCTTGGTTCGGGCTTCAAAATTGCGATGCGTGATTTATCAATTCGCGGTGCAGGGAATTTACTTGGTGCACAGCAGCATGGCTTTATCGATTCGGTCGGATTTGACTTGTACTCACAGATGCTTGAAGAGGCAATTGAAGAGCGTCGTTCAGGAATTAAGACAGAAGATAAACCAGATGTTGAAATCACTTTACACACAGATGCGTATATACCAGATGCGTACATCCCGGACGGTTATCAAAAAATCCAAATGTATAAACGAATTAAGGCAATGGATCGCATAGAGGATCATTTAGAAATTATCGATGAACTTCACGATCGCTTTGGGGAATTACCAATCGAAACGGAGCGTCTATTACGTATTGCAAAAATGAAGATTTTTGCCTTACAAGCAGGTATTACTTCTATTAAGGAAAAAGGAAATATTATTACGATTTCTATAGGGGAATCTGGCACAGCACAGGTTGATGGCAGTGTAATTGTGTCTGAATCAATGCAATTTGGTCGGGCTGTAGGCTTTGGTATGGACGGAGCGAAGTTAATCTTAACAATTGATACAAAAAAATGCGGTAATAATCTACCGTTTGAGGTATTAGAAAAAATGGTAGAAATAACTGCATCAGCTAAAAAACACCCATCACAGGAAAATAATTAATAGGAGGGAAAGCATCCACAGTGCGTGAGATGCTTTCTTTTTCTTTTGCGAAAATTAAAGGAATAGAAAAAACGCCTTTAAAAATAAAGGCGTGATATATATATAAGTACGCAAATTTTGCTACCTAGATGTATCAAAATGAAGTTGATTAGCTTTGCTAAAGTGAACGCCATGAATGTAATTTAAACGTTGGAAAAGCTCCTCCGTAGTACTATGCTGTAATCGTTTTTCTAAAAACTGTTTTTCACGTGTTGAGGTAGTAAACATTAAATCCAGTTGGCCATTCGCCTTCTCGAGAAATTTCTCGAATACACCATTTTCAACAATTGTAACAACTTCAGCTCGATTTTTATAATGTGTAGGGTCGTAATTAACCAGATGTGTTCCAGCATAATAAACATGCTTTCTTAAAGTGTCAGGCGTTTGTGTAACACTCTCAACGCGCATACCAATCACCTCCTATATACCTAATTTAAGATCTAATTTTAATAATATTCATTGATACGTATCAGAATAATACTAAATAATAACATATACTTCTTAAATATATTCGCCATATAGGAAATATAGAATCAAAAATAGAATTTTAATGTAAAAAATTTATAAATAGTATGTTGAAATTATTTCCTAATGAATAGTCTTCTTGGATTAAAACCATACTATTTGCAAATGCTCATTTGAAGGGAAGACACCATATGAAAGCAACTGGGATTGTACGCAGAATAGATGATTTAGGAAGAGTTGTAGTACCAAAAGAAATAAGAAGAACAATGCGAATTCGTGAAGGTGATCCACTAGAAATTTTTACTGGTAGTGATGGTGAAATTATTTTGAAAAAATACTCGCCATTAAATGATTTAGGCGAGTTTGCAGTAGAATATGTTGAGGCTTTGTATGAAACTTATGGGACGCCTGCATTGCTTAGTGATCGCGATGAAATGATTGCTGTTGCTGGGCTTTCGAAAAAAGAATATGTCGGCAGAAGAATTTCCATTACCGCAGAAGAATTCATGGCTGAACGCAAGGTAAAGGTTGAGAAGCTCGAGGCATCAATAGAGCTTGTACCAGGTCAATTTGAGCAAGTTAAATCATATTGCCTTGTGCCAATTATTATTAATGGTGATGTGATTGGCGCTGTTTATTTACTTTCAAAGGTTCATTTTATTGGCGATATAGAACAAAAGGGCGCAGAAGTTGCCGCGGCCTTTTTAGCAAAACAAATGCAACATTAATTTAAAATTAGAAACGTCCTTTTCGCAAAGGGCGTTTTTTTTATGAAGAAAGCAAACTCAAAAACGGAAAAAAATTCATGTTATACTAACGTTATAAAAGAAGTGAAAGAGGAATAATAATGTCTTCGCAAAACTTTGGTATGAAAAGTTATATGAAGGGCGCCTTACTCCTTACAATGGCTGCTCTAATAGTAAAAGTACTAAGTGCAGTGTATCGTGTGCCTTTTCAAAATTTAGTGGGTGATCAAGGCTTTTATGTGTACCAACAAGTGTACCCATTTATCGCCATTTTTGTGACGTGGACTACTGGTGGTGTAGCGGTGGCCATTTCAAAAATGTTAGCTAATTACGATATTGAAACAAGTGAAGGAATATCAAAACGGAGAGCTATTTTAACTATTATTTTTGGCTATTTATCAGGGTTATCTCTTCTCTTTTTCGCGCTTCTTTACTTTGGTGCACCTATGCTTGCACATTGGATGGCAGACGATGGATTAATTTTGCCGCTGAAGGTAGGCGCGTTCGTGACGCTATGTATGCCTGTCCTAGCGCTCGCAAAAGGGTCATTTCAATCGCGCGGTTTAATGGCACCAGTTGCATATTCACAAGTATTTGAGCAGACAATTCGAGTTTCTGTTATTTTAATCGGAACAATAATTATTATGAGTACCACGAAGTCAATTTATAGCGCGGGTACGGTGGCAATTTTTGGGTCGGTAATAGGTGAAATTGCAGCGATTAGTTTATTAATTTATTTTATGTCGAAGCAGACAGTACTAGCACCTATTCACAAAATCAAATTACCAAAGTGGCCAATTATAAAAGAATTAACGATTTTTAGTTTAAGTGTTTCGATGAGTAGTTTACTATTATTAACATTTCAGCTAGTGGATTCGTTTACAATTTTCCCAATGCTAGTTGAAGCAGGCTTGCCATTTGAGGAGGCGCAGGTAATTAAGGGGATTTATGATCGGGGTCAACCGTTAGTGCAACTGGGTCTCGTAATAGCCTCGTCTTTAGCACTCGCAATTGTTCCACTTGTTGCCTATAAGTCAGCTAAAAGTAGTGGGCGAGGTGCGATGCCGTTTGTGCAGCTTACGTACCGTGCTACCTTACTCTTTGCAGTTGCTGCTGCGATTGGCTTAGTGTTAGTTATGCCGTACGTTAATGAGGCATTATTTAAGTCTCCTGCACTGTCTGACGTTTTGAGGCTTTATAGTTTACAAATTATCCCGTTATCCTTAATTTTAACGATGACGGCAATTTTACAAGGCTACAGTAAGTTATTAGTGCCCGCATTGCTATTAGGTACTAGCCTCGTATTAAAGATTATTGGGAATGTCTTGTTAATTCCGCTTTTATCAGTAGAAGGGGTAGCGCTAACGAGTCTATTTAGTCTACTGATATGTGCGCTCGGATTAGTGATTTATTTACGCTATTTTTTAAAAACGAAACTCGCTTCGAAAACGTATTATATACATCTTAGCATTGCATCATTTACAATGTGTCTCACAGTAATACTTGGAAAAATGGTGTTACAATGGATAGCAGTAATCGATTTTTCACCGCGCCTTCAAGCGGTTGTTTATAGTGCCGTATTAATACTGCTTGGCGCATTTACCTTTATTACGGTAGTGGCGAAGTTCCGTGTATTAAAAGAAAAAGAATGGTTTTTAATCCCGTTAGGTCGTCGCATGGCGGCGTACCAGCTTTGGTTAAACCGAAAGAAGTAAATATGTAGGAGGATTTTTATGCATCAGTTAACAGTGATAGGCTTAGGTGCAGCGGACTTTGATCAGCTGCAAATGGGCGTTTATAAAAAATTAAAAGAAACAGGTCATCTTTACGTTCGAACGTTGGATCATCCTGTGTTACGTGACTTAGAAAAAGAAGGCCTTGTGCTTGAAAGCTTTGATTCTGTTTATGAAAAGCATGATACATTTGAGCCAGTGTATACAGAAATTGCAGAAACGCTAATTGAAAAGGCAATGCACGCGCCAATTATGTACGCTGTGCCAGGGCATCCTTTAGTGGCCGAGCAAACGGTTCAAAATTTAATCGCGGCAGAACGCGAAGGCCGAGTACAATTAAAAATTGAAGGTGGACAAAGCTTCTTAGATCCGATTTTCGGGGCGTTACGTATAGACCCTATCGAAGGCTTCCAACTTTTAGATGGTACGGCAATGTCGATGCACGATATAAACATGCGCCAGCATATTTTAATTGCACAAGTTTATGACGAGTTTAGTGCATCAGAAGTGAAGTTAACGCTAATGGAAAAATATCGTGATGATTACCCAGTAACGATTGTAACGGCAGCTGGCTCAAGCAGTGAGCAGCTTCGTACGGTGCCTTTATATGAATTAGACCATGCAGCAGAGTTAAACAACTTAACGACGGTATACGTGCCACCTGTAACGTCTTATGAGGATTCATTAAAGGATTGGGCGACGTTCCGCCAAATTATTTCGAAGCTGCGTGGGCCAAATGGTTGTCCGTGGGATCAAGAGCAAACACATGAATCCTTAAAAAAATATTTACTAGAAGAAGCGCATGAATATTTAGCTGCCGTTGATGCTGAGGATGACTTTGCAATGGTCGAGGAGCTAGGTGATGTGCTGTTACAAGTCTTTTTACACGCACAAATTGGTGAGGATAATGGCTACTTTAATTTAGAAGAAGTATTAGCATCAATTAGCGAAAAAATGATTCGTCGTCACCCACATGTATTTGGGGACGCGTCAGTAGAAGATGCAGATGCAGTTGTTGCGAATTGGGAAGCCATTAAACGTGAGGAAAAGGGCGAAACGGACGAGCCTTTATTAAAAGGGGAATACCGTGCTGCCGCATCTTTGCAAACCGCTTTCAATTATCAAAAGAAGGCTGCAACAGTAGGTTTTGATTGGGATTCAGCTGACGGTGCATGGGCTAAATTCGCCGAAGAATGGGACGAATTTAAAGCAGAGATAAAAAGTGGGGATGCCACGTCGAAAATGGACGAGCTAGGCGATGTTTTATTTACAATCGTAAACATCGCACGCTTCTATAAAATCTCACCGGAAGAAGCGATGTTACATGCTAATGAAAAATTCGCACGTCGTTTTCACTCTGTGGAGCAACAGGTAAAAACAAGTGGTAAAGCGTTTGCTGATTTTACACTTGAAGAATTAGATGCCTTTTGGAATGAGGCAAAGAGAAAAGAAAGAGGGGAAAACTAATGCGCTTAGATAAGTTTTTAAAAGTTTCTCGATTAATAAAACGCCGTACGTTGGCCAAGGAGGTTGCTGTGCAAGGCCGTATAATGATCAATGGGAAAGTTGCCAAGGCTTCAAGTGCTGTTAAGATTGGCGATGAGCTGGCGATTCGTTTTGGTCAAAAAATTGTAACAGCCCAAATTGAAGGTATTAATGAAATTGCCAAAAAAGAAGAAGCCGCAAAAATGTTTACAATTATTAAAGAAGAGAAGCTTGAAAAAGTAGAGCCGGAATTTATAGACGACGAAGAATAAAAAACTACGCATGATAGGCAATTTTCATATTGCTTGTCATGCTTTTTTTAATTGCTGCATAGAGTGTACAAATAGCCACCAAAGGGGGACAAATAATCACAATTCATGAAGAGAGTAATCGTTATACAATTAGCTCAGGTGATCACTTAATTACCGTCCGTAATAGAAAAAGAATGGACATGACTTCTGTTAAATCAATCGAACGTTTTGACCAAGAAGAGTTTTACATTAAAACATCACAGGGCTTCCTGCTAATTCGTGGTGACGAATTACGAATTGTTCATCTAGACGTTGAAAAAGGTTTATTAACACTTGAAGGTAATGTTAAGACGATTCAATACGATGAGACAGAGGATGGCACGAATTCGAAGGGAATTTTGCATAAGCTGTTTGGATGATCATTACAGCACAAGGCGTCAGTATTTTAGTAATGTTTCTATGTGGTATAGGTATAGGCATTATTTTGGACGGCTTTCGAATCTTCTGGCAAAACAGAAGGCATTGGGCACTATACCGAGTGCACAGGCTCTTCGAAATGTTGCTCTGGGCGCTATTGGGACTAGCCACATTTTATTTTTTATTTTTAATAAAGGGTGGTGCATGGCGATACCTCGATCCGATAGCACAAGTTATAGGCATTATTATGTATGATGCGTGGTTAAAAGGTCTATTTCGGGCATTTGGAAGAGTCGTTCATTTTCTTGTTGTACGACCGAGTTACTTTATAGGACATTTATTCGTGGGCACTATACGTACCATACTGAGAATTGTCGTGCTTTTTGTGAAGTTTCTTTTACAACCGTTTTTCAGAAAGAAGAGGAAAGTTTTGTAAAAAGAACTATGAATAAGGCCAAAAATTCAGTATAATAAAGAGTACTAACTTTAAAAGGAGTGATCGTATTGTCAATGCAACGTAATAGCGATGCAAATCGTAAAAAGTCCTTACATAAACTTAATAATGACAATATCGATGCTGCTCAACAAGAAGCAAATCAAATTGCAAAATTGCGTGGTGCGAGAAATCGCAGGCTTATTGCATTTTTCACATTGGCCTTTTTAATTATCGGTTTTTTAGGCAATACAATATTGGGTCAAAATGAACGATTAAATGAGAAACAAGAAAATATGATGATTGTTGAAAAAGAGCTTCAAGAAATTCAGGAAATTCAAGAAATGTTGAAGCTTCAAATAGCAAAATTAGATGATGATGAATATATTGCAAAGCTAGCTAGAAAAGAATATTTCCTGTCTGAAGAAGGCGAGATAATTTTCACTATTCCAAAAGAAGATGCCAAGAAAAAGGATGTAGAGTAAAATATTAGCCTGTTTTTACTGATTTTACATTTTATCTATTTGTTTGTTGAGTTAAAAAGAGTGTCTTGTTGACACTCTTTTTATGTTAGTTATAATTAAAGAGAGCAATTCTAAATATAGCTCATAACAATTGATTACATGACTTTTAATAAAGTCGCTTAATTTTTAAGGAGGAGCATTTTTTTTATGTCAATTGAAGTAGGCAGCAAAGTACAAGGTAAAGTAACAGGAATCACAAATTTCGGAGCATTCGTTGAGTTGCCAGATGGCAAAACTGGTTTAGTTCACATCAGTGAGGTAGCGGACAACTATGTAAAAGATATCAATGAGCATCTTAAAGTTGGAGATGAAGTTGAAGTTAAGGTGATGAATGTTGAAGCGGATGGCAAGATTGGTCTTTCTATTCGTAAAGCAAAACCTCAACCAGAGCGACCAGAGCGCGCACCGCGTCCTCGTCGAGACAGTCGTCCATCTGAGAGAAATAGTCAGCCAAAAGAAAATTTCGAGCAAAAAGTGGCGCGTTTCTTAAAAGACAGCGATGAGCGCCTTACTACGTTAAAGCGTGCAACAGAATCTAAACGTGGCGGCCGCGGAGCACGTAGAGGGTAACTTGCTGGCTGTTTTAATCGTAGAAAAAGTGTAATATATGGTACCTAACGATGCGTGTACGTCGTTAGGTTTTTTTATTTTTTAGGGGGGAACGAGATGAATGAAGAAGCAATAGCGTTTTGGAATGATTATTGGGGTGATGCATACAAGCCGCAAAATGTACGAGCCTATCGTTACGGAGATACACCGGATGAGCTCGCGGCGATGGTAGTCGCAGGAGAAAAGACGGCCTCTTCTAACGCCAAACGTTTATTTGAGCTAAATAACCTTCCAATTCCTGCACCTGGTGACTATCATATAATATTAAATAAGCAGTACAAGCCTGTTGTGCTAATTCAAGTAGAAAGCGTTAGTTTGATTCCCTATGATGAAGTAAACGAAACTTTCGCAATTGCGGAAGGCGATGGTACTTATGAAAATTGGGATGAAATTCATATCCGTTTTTTTAAAGAAGAGTTTGCAAAGCACAATGAAGTTTTCCACTCCAAAATTGAGTTGATTTGCCAAACGTTTAAGGTATTAAAGGTAAATACTGATTTGGATTAAGTGAAATTAATAAAAGGGTTATTCATTTTGATAAAAAAATGAATAACCCTTTTATTATTGTTGCTGTTTGAAATAAAGTTTAATAAGTCCATACATAGTAATACAGCAAACGACTAGCCCCGCTAAAAGTAGGACGATTTGAAGTGGCACGGGAATGTTTGTTAAAAAGAAGCCACTAATAATTAGGAGGGCTCCTAAAGAACATAGAGCAGATAAGACACGGAAATTTTCTAACATGGTAAAAAATCCTCCTTTTACAATCCACTATTAAGTTTAACTTGAAATGGAAAATAGATAAACAACAAAAAAACGGCCGCTTACAAAAGTAAGCGACCGTTTTAATATGACCCGTACGGGATTCGAACCCGTGTTACCGCCGTGAAAGGGCGGTGTCTTAACCGCTTGACCAACGGGCCGTTGGTGGCTGCCGAGGGAGTCGAACCCACGACCTTTCGGGTATGAACCGAATGCTCTAGCCAGCTGAGCTAGGCAGCCATTAATTAACAACAAAACTTATAATACCTTCGTATGATAGAAACGTCAAGTACTTCTATGAAAAATAATAAAAAAAGATGATTTTTAGTAGATTTCTTTGATAAATGAGAGATTACTTACCTATTCATGGCAGAATTTCAGAACCTTCGTCGAACGAAAAAACAAGATTGGTGCGCTTTTAGACAATTTTTTTACTAGAATTTCGATATACTGTCCGAACGGAGGAGGAGATTGATGGGTAGTTTTTCAATCGAAAAAGAATTAATAAGAAACGAGAGGATTGTAACTCGTTTTATTCAAATAGGATTTTTTGCGAGTGCATTCTTTTTAGCAAATGCTGTATTTTTTGACGTAGCTGTACCCTTTTTTGTGCCGTTTTGGGCGGTTATTCAAAGTCAATTTCCTAAGATGAGGAAGGCAACGCTAGCAGGAGGGATCATTGGGGCATTTTCATTAAATGTTGGGCAATTTTTTATATTGATTATGCAGTTATTGCTATTTCAAGTGCTACATAAATGGAAAGGACAACCCTTGCCTTTAGCGTTTCAAGTTTTAATCTCAACTTTAACAGTACAGGTGCTATGGCAAATAATCTATGCGCAGGGGTTACCGACATTCGATGTTTGGATGGCTGTTTTTTTAGAGGTATTGCTGGCATATGTCATGACGCTTTTAGTTGGAATTAGCGTTCAAGGGCAACCGCTTCAGTTTTCGTTACCGTGGAAGGCGGATCGTATTATTGCATCGTTAATAATTATGTCGATTATGGTGACGGGAATGACTTCGTTTCAATTTGGACAATTTAGTTTAAGCATCTTTTTAATTCATTTACTTTTATGCGTAATTGGCTTTCGTTTTTCGTTTGCCACGACGGTCATGACGGCGACAGTCATCGGAACCATTATTGCAGTTGCGAACCTTTCTTTTACAGGCATGTTAAGTGTCGTTATTTTGACAGGGATTGTTATTGGGCTTTCGAGGCCTTTGGGGAAAGTGGGTATTGCTTTCATTAGCGTGTTGCCAAGTGTGTTTTTCTTTTTATATGATGCAACACTTCCACTTGACTCGGTCTATTTTGTGTCGATAGCAATTGCAATGGGTGCTTTTTTAATGATTCCTGTGCAGGCATATCAAAAGGTGGAGCACTACTTCCAACCATCAATTAGTGACAAAGAAGCTTCTAATTTGGTGAATGAAAAAATTGAGCTACAGTTATCGGAATTTCGACGTTTTGTGAATTTCATAAGTGAAGCTGTGTTAGTGAATACGCAGTTAAATCAAAATGAGCAGAATGAGCAGAATGTAAATGAACTATCACCTTATGAGATTTGCCAATCATGTTTTCGTAAAAATGTTTGTTGGGGCGCAAATCGAGAGGAAATGACGCAGCTTGTGCAACATTGGCATTTATATAAAAGTGCTAATCAGCAATTTGAGTTAATTAAACTAGAAGAAAAGCTTAGTCGGAAATGTGTGAAACATGAAAGGTTAATAGAAGAAATGACATTTCAGTCTTTGGAGGATCGTATAAGTAGGCAATTTTATCATGGAAAAAAGATGCTCGCACTACAGCTTCAAGATTTTACAATGCATTTAGAACAGCTGATGTATACGATGCAACAAAATGCGCTGACTTATGAGCAGACAGAGGACCTTTTGCTAAGTGAAATAAATAATCAGTATGAGAGTTGCTTCCAAGTAGATTTCGTGAGTGAAGTAGCGGGTGCAAGGATTATAAAGCTTTATTTTTCACAGACGAAGAAAGAATTATTGAAGAATGAGTTAGACATTATAGAGCAATTAAATAATTATTTTGGTGAAGTTTTTCATTTAACAGCAATTGTAGAATCCAATAAATTATTTGTGCACAGTGTGTTACAGTTTGAATCACGCATGCGTTTTGAAGTTGCTTACGATGTATTTAATAAATCTAAAATTAGTGGGACCGTTTCAGGTGATGCCCATAGTATTTTTATGATTCACGAAGGTTTAGTAGGGATATTACTTTCGGACGGAATGGGGCATTCGCAAAAGGCGAGGGCTGAAAGTGAACAGCTAATTAATTGGATGCGTAGTTTTTTACATTATCAAATTCAGCCAGAAACAGCGATGCACACGATGCATTATATGCTTTCGTTGAAGTCGACACTTGATATGTATGCAACATTTGATATGGGACTCATTGATTTACAGAAGGGGCGCCTTTATTCCTGGAAGGCTGGTGGAATGAGTACATATATTGTACGAGGAGATTCGATTTTCAAAGTCGATAGCTACTCACCACCAATTGGTGCGATGCCGCATTTTTCTGTTGAAATGAATGAGCATGATTTAAAGTCACATGATATGATATTTATAGTTTCAGATGGTATATTCTCGCTAACGGACAGCTGGCAGGAACAAGAAAAATTATTTATGCAGCTGATACTAAAAATGTTAGATAGACATTTATCGATCCAAGCCATGCTTTATGAATTAATGGATAGCTATGAGACGCATTTTCCATTGAAAGATGATTGCACGATAATAGCGGTAGAAGTAAAGCATGTTCAAAGTGATTGGATGGTATTTCATAAACAAGAGAAAATTGTGACATAGTGGAGGGGATAGAAGATGCATATGTTTGAGCAAAAAGTACGTGCCTACATCGAAGAAATGAATTTAATTGCACAAGGCGATCATCTTCTTCTCGCTTGCTCGGGTGGAGTAGATTCAGTTGCACTACTCCATTTTTTACATAGGTATAAGGATGTAATGGGAATCCAACTTTCTGTCGTGCATGTTGATCACATGCTCCGTGGGGACGTGTCACTTGAGGATTTGGAATTTGTACGTGATACATGTAAACAGTTAGGCTTGCCTTTTTATGGGCGTTCAATTAATATTCCAGCAATTCTTGACGCACACGGGGGGAATAGCCAAGCTGTCTGTCGCCGTGAAAGATATGCTTATTTTGGGGAAGTAATGGATTCTACTAGGGCAAATGTCGTTGTGACTGCGCACCATGCTGACGATCAACTTGAATCAGTAGTAATGGCGCTGACGAAGGGCGCTTCGACTAAATCATTAGCAGGCATTTATCCAATGCGTGCTTTTAAAGACGGGCAAATAATTCGTCCATTTTTATCGGTTACAAAAGTAGAAGTTAGGGAATATTTACAAATGAACCACCTAAACTGGCGTGAAGATTCAAGTAACGAACAGGATGATTACTTGAGAAATCGTTTCCGTCATCATGTCATCCCGTTACTAAAAGAAGAAAATCCTAATATCACAATGAATATCCGGTATTTATCCGAGCAGTTGCGAGAAGATGAACAGTACTTAATGGGTCTTGCCGAAGCCCGATTTTTGGACATTGTGACGAAATCGGATGAAAATACCTATTATTTAGAAGTAGAGGTATTAAAACGTGAACCCGTAGCTTTACAAAGAAGGCTCATTTTAATACTATTAAACTATGTCTATGTGGATACGATACCATTACAAAGCAATTCATTTGTTACTTCTATTTTGAAGTTATGTGATACAGTAATGGGGAATTCCCAAATAGACTTACCGAATAATTTTATCGTAAGAAGAGCATATAACGTGCTTACCGTTGAAAAGGTGGTAGCAGCAGCCCCATTCGTTTCTAAAAGTCTTACGCTAAATGAATGGCATGCTTTTGATTCGTTTCGTTTATTTATAGGAGATGGCGTGGATTTACCGGACAGTCAAAGTGAATTAGCAAAAACCTATTACTTCAGTTCTGACACGGTGTCGCTCCCACTTACATTGCGTACAGTCGAAAATGGCGACCGCATACATATTAAGGGCATGCAGCAAGAAAAGCGTGTATCTCGTGTTTTTATAGACGATAAAATCCCAGCGAATGAAAGAAGTACTTGGCCAATTTTGGTGGATTGTAATAATGAGCTCTTGGCTCTGCTTTACTTACGTATTAGCAATAAATTATCTGAAAGCAAACGTCCAAATGATGATTTATTTATCTATATTGTGGACGATTCTTTATAAAGAAGTTTTGACAATTCGAGGAGGACTCAACATGATTCAAAATGACATTGAAAAAATTATGATTACTGAGGAAGAAATTCAGGCACGTATCGTAGAACTGGGCGCTAAATTAACAGCAGAATATCAAGATAAGTTCCCATTAGCAGTGGGTGTTCTTAAAGGTGCAATGCCTTTCATGACAGATTTAATGAAGCGCTTTGATTCTTATATCGAAGTAGATTTCATGGACGTATCAAGCTATGGTAACGCAACAGTATCTTCAGGTGAAGTTAAAATCTTAAAAGATTTAAACACATCAATTGAAGGTCGCGACATTATTATTATTGAAGATATTATTGATAGCGGATTAACTTTAAGTTATTTAGTAAATCAATTTAAATCTCGTAAAGCTAAATCAATTAAAATTGTTACATTATTAGACAAACCATCTGGCCGTAAAGTAGATTTATCTGCTGATTTAGTAGGATTCAAAGTTCCAGACGGATTCGTAGTTGGCTATGGTTTAGATTACTGTGAAAAATATCGTAATTTACCTTACATCGGAATTTTAAAACGCGAAGTCTATTCATTTTAATTAACGAATTACAATCGAATAGGAAATAAATTGTATTTTCTTAATTTTACTGGTGCTTTTCGTTGTGTGAAAAAATAATCCTATGTTAAAATTTTATATATAGTTTTTCTGTAATGTCGTGAGGAGGCTGGGGATGAATCGAATATTTCGATACACCATATTTTATGTATTAATTTTGCTAGTAATTATCGGTATTTTTGGCACGTTTAACAGCACTAATAGTACAGTAGAAGAATTGAGTTACTATGAATTCTTTGAGGAATTAGAAGCTGGTAAAGTGGATTGGGTTAAAGTTCAGCCAAGTAATAGCGTTAATGTAGTAACAGGTGCCTTCGAAGGTGCTGAAGAAGGTAAAACATTCGTTGTAAATGTTCTACAAAATGACCAGACAGCGATGGACGCTATTTTAGCGATCGAAAAGGATTATCCGAAAGTAGAAGTACTTGAAGCGAAGCAAACAAGCGGCTGGGTACAATTCTTCACAGGAATTATTCCTTTTGTTATTATTATTATTTTATTCTTCTTCCTATTGAGTCAATCTCAAGGTGGCGGTAATAAAATGATGAATTTCGGTAAGTCAAAGGCGAAACTATTTGATGAACAGAAGAAAAAAGTACGTTTCACAGATGTAGCTGGTGCTGACGAAGAGAAAGCCGAGCTAGTGGAAGTAGTAGATTTCCTAAAAGATCACAGTAGATTCACCGAAATTGGTGCACGTATTCCAAAAGGGATCCTACTTGTAGGTCCTCCAGGTACAGGTAAAACTTTACTTGCTCGTGCAGTAGCTGGTGAAGCTGGCGTTCCATTCTTCTCGATTTCAGGTTCTGACTTCGTGGAAATGTTCGTTGGTGTCGGTGCAAGTCGTGTCCGTGACTTATTTGAAAATGCGAAGAAAAATTCTCCATGTATTATTTTCATTGATGAAATTGATGCTGTAGGTCGTCAACGTGGTGCAGGTCTTGGTGGTGGTCACGATGAGCGTGAGCAAACACTAAACCAATTACTAGTTGAAATGGACGGCTTCGGTGCAAACGAAGGTATTATTATCATCGCTGCCACTAACCGCCCAGATATTCTAGATAAAGCATTGCTACGTCCAGGTCGTTTTGACCGTCAAATTACGGTTGGACACCCAGATGTAAAAGGCCGTGAAGCAATCCTTAAAGTACATGCACGTAATAAACCTTTAGCTGACGCTGTCGACTTAGGTGCTGTTGCACAACGTACACCAGGATTTTCTGGAGCAGATTTAGAAAACTTATTAAACGAGTCAGCACTTGTTGCGGCACGTAATAATAAAAAAACAATCAACATGGCTGATATTGATGAAGCATCTGACCGTGTAATTGCGGGTCCAGCGAAAGCAAGCCGCGTTTACTCTGCTAAAGAGAAGAAACTTGTTGCCTTCCATGAAGCGGGTCACGTAGTAGTTGGTTTATCACTAGATGAAGCAGATAAAGTTCATAAAGTAACAATCGTACCTCGTGGTCAAGCAGGTGGTTATGCGATTATGTTACCGAAGGAAGAGCGCTTCTTCACTACGAAGCAAGAATTACTTGATCGTATCGCAGGTCTACTTGGTGGACGTGTAGCAGAAGAAATCGTACTTGGCGAAGTTTCAACAGGTGCGCATAACGACTTCCAAAAAGTAACAAGCATTGCACGTGCAATGGTTACTGAATATGGTATGAGTGATAAAATTGGGGCAACTCAATTCAGCTCAAGTTCAGGTGGAAATCCGTTCTTAGGACGTGACTTCAACTCAGAACAAAACTTTTCAGAACAAATTTCTTATGAAATTGATCAAGAAGTTCAAGCGTTCGTAAATGCACAATATGCACGTACGACACAGATTTTAACTGAAAAACGTGAGTTACTAGATTTAATTGCACATACGTTAATGGAGAAAGAAACATTAAACGCGCAGGAAATTGAACATTTACGTGATTTCGGTACGTTACCAGAAGTACCAGAAGTACCAGAAGACGTTGTTACTGAAACAGCGGAAGAAGTTAAAGTCGTTGTAACGCCTATAATTGAAAAAGCGGGTTCAGCTACGATTAATCAAGAGGTTGTAGGCGAGAAAGTAGCGCCAACAACAGCAGATTTACCGACTGAAAACACTGAAGCATCAAAACCACAAAATGGTATCGATGAAGATCGTAAATAACAATTAATAATTCTGGTCACCTGCATGCAAATGTAGGTGACCATTTTTATTTATTAAAATTTAAAAAAGAAGTTAATCGTAATGAGCGTAAAATTTGCCAATTATTAATAGAGAATACTGTCGCCCATTAGTGAAACTATGATATGATTTTTCACAAATGGATATAGATGATAGGTGTGAATGTGATGATTTTAGTATTGGATGCAGGGAATTCGAATATCGTACTCGGCGTATATGATAAGGAACAGCTCGTTCATCATTGGCGTATGGTCACAGATCGTTATAAAACCGAGGATGAATATGCAATGCAGGTTAAATCATTTTTTAACCATGAAGGCATTTCATTTGAACAAATAACAGGGATTATTATATCCTCAGTTGTACCCCCAATTATGTTTGCACTCGAATCAATGTGCATAAAATACTTCAAATGTAAGCCACTCATTGTGGGACCGGGTGTAAAAACCGGACTTAACATTAAATATGAAAATCCGCGTGAAGTTGGTGCAGACCGAATCGTCAATGCAATTGCAGCATTAGCTGAATACGGAAGTCGTTCATTAATTATTGCGGATTTTGGTACGGCAAATACGTATTGCTATATCAACGAGAAGGGCGATTATATGGGTGGAGCGATTGCACCTGGTATTGCAATCTCAACAGAGGCTTTATACACTAGAGCTTCGAAGCTTCCTCGTATCGAAATTATGAAAACAAATCAAATCATCGGGAAAAATACCGTCCATGCAATGCAGGCGGGTATCTTGTTTGGCTTTATTGGGCAGGTTGAGGGGATTGTAAGTCGCATGAAGGCAGTGAGTAAGGAAGATCCACTTGTAATTGCAACAGGAGGGATGGCCTCATTAATCGCTAGTGAAACGCAAATGATTGATGTAGTGGACCCATTCTTAACGCTAAAGGGACTTCATTTAATTTATAAACGAAATCAATAAGAAAAGAGGAAATACTTCTATGACAGATTACTTAGTAAGAGCACTTGGCTTTGAAGGAAAAGTGCGTGCATTCGCAGTAAACACAACAGCAACAGTTTCGGAGGCACAGAACCGCCACAACACTTGGCCGGTCGTTTCAGCAGCGTTAGGCCGTTCAATGACTGCTTCAGTTATGATGGGTGCAATGTTAAAAGGTGATGATAAAATCACAGTAAAAATTGAAGGTAACGGTCCAATTGGTCCAATTATTATCGATGCAGATGGGAAGGGCGATGTTCGAGGTTATGTTACAAACCCGCATGTTCATTTTGAGTTAAATGAGCAAGGGAAATTAGACGTTCGTGCAGGTGTAGGAAATCAAGGTACGCTGACAGTCGTTAAAGATTTAGGCTTACGTGATATGTTCTCTGGTCAAACAGAAATCGTTTCAGGTGAAATTGCAGAAGACTTCACATACTATTTCGCGGCAAGTGAGCAAGTTCCTTCATCAGTAGGACTAGGCGTTCTAGTGAATCCAGATAATACAATTAAAGCTGCAGGTGGATTTATTCTTCAATTACTACCTGGCTGTGATGACGAAACAATCGATGAAATTGAAAAGCATTTAGCGACAATTGAACCTGTTTCAAAAATGATTGAAAAAGGGTATACTCCTGAGCAAATTTTAGAAGCTCTTTTAGGCGAAGGTAAAGTACAAGTGTTATCGACATTACCTGTGAAATTCCAATGTCAATGTTCAAAAGAGCGTTTCGGTGCAGCGATTATCGGTTTAGGCGTACAAGAAATTCAAGCTATGATTGATGAAGATGGACAAGCAGAAGCACAATGTCATTTCTGCTTAGAGAAATATGAATTTGGCAAACAAGATCTAGAAGGGTTCATTAATGAAATCCAAGGTTAATCCTTCTTCTACATCGCCAAGCAATACCCCATTATCGCAAAGACGCTTAAAAACAAAACCGACGCTTGTTTTACTTGCACTACTTTTGCTAGGAAATTTATTTTGGTTTGTGTTATGGCTATTACCATCAAATGAGAAGGGCAGCGATGAAAAAGCTGCCACTGTTGATGGTGAAATTATAACTCGTCAAGAGTGGTTAGCAGCGATTGAGGAGCGTTACGGAAAAGAAACACTTCAAAGTCTTGTGAATGAACGAGTTATGGAAAAGGCAGCTAAGGAATATAAAATAAAGGTATCAGAAGAGGAAATTGACTTTGAAATTGCTTTAATGCGTTCTGCGCAGGATGCAAACGATACAATGATTCAAATCTTAAGTCCGGAGCAGTTACGTGTCAAAATCCGCAGTCAACTTATTTTGGAAAAAGTACTGACGAAAGATTTAATTATTGAGGATGAGGCTGTAGCATCTTATTACAAGGATAATAAAGCACTATACAATATTCCGACTACATATCGAACAAGCTTAATCGTCGTTGCGACGAAAGAAGAAGCAGAGAAGGTTCAAACAGAGTTGAAAAATGGCTCGGAATTTTCTGTTCTAGCACGTGAAAAATCAGTGGACATGTCGTCAGCTAGTTTAGGTGGCGATATCGGCTATGTTATGTCAGAACAAACGAATATCGACCCTGCAATTCCTGCACTTGTGCCAAAAATCAAACAAGGGGATATAAGTGATCCGTTTGTTTTAATGGATGGAAAATACGGGATTGTATTAGTAGATGAAATCATTGAAGGTAAGTCCTTTGCCTATGATGTAGCAAAGGGTCAGATTAAACGTCAATTGGCTATGGAGCAGCTACCAGCTACTGTTAATCCAGAAGCCTTTTGGTCAGAGTTTAATGCCACTTGGTTTTACGGAAAATAATGAAAAGCGCGCAAACAGAATTTGTTTGCGCGCTTTTTTGTATGAAATTAAAATATTTTAGTAGATAACGCTTGTAGTTCCTTGTTTAACTCATTTAATTGTTGTGTTGAGGTTTGAATAGATTTTATATATTCATTTTCTTCATCAATTGAAATAACGATTTCTCTCGTTATTGCAGTATTTTCGGATGATATCATTGCTACTTGGTGCAGCTTTTCTTGTGCCTGTTCAAATTCAGTTTTAACGATTTTCATTGTCTGTTCATTTGTGAGTAATTCACTATTCGTCTTGGCGAAGGATTGTGTTAGTAATTTGAACATATGAGCAATTTCTTGAAGTAATTTCCGGCCGCTTTCCGACGCTTCTTTCCCCGCATGGGAATGAGATTGTGCAGCGTTTGATTTTTCAAAGAGAATATTTGTCACTGTATTAATTTCTTTTACAATTGTTGCACTTTGTTCGGCCAGTTTTCGTACTTCGTCGGCTACAATCGCAAAGCCTTTTCCGTGTTCTCCAGCGCGAGCTGCTTCAATCGCGGCATTTAATGCTAATAGATTCGTTTGGTCTGCAATATCCTTAATGCCATTTAATAATTTATTAACGGTAGCTAGACTATCCTGTAAATCATCAATTGTTGTAGCGGTTGAATGTATTGTTGTATTAAGTACGTGAATATTTTGTGTAACAGTTTCAACTTTATGTAAGCTTTCTTCTAGATTATTATTTATTTCTTGAGATTGCTTTGCTACCTCCACTGAAATAGTGGCAGAGTGATTCATTTGTTGGGCGGAAGCAGACATAGATTGATTTACATCTTCAATCATTGTAGACTCTGTTTCAATTGACTGAGCCATATGTTGAGCTGACGCTAAAATTGATTCGCTGACAGCATGCATTGTATTTGCGTTCTTATTTACATCAAGTACATTTACATTCAGTTTTTCATTTCCATTTTCAATCGCTTTTAATATAGTTGAAAGTTCTTCAATTAGGGCAGCAGCATGTTGCGCCTTTTTTTGAGCTTCTTCAATAAGTGACCACCCTGTTTTTGTTAGGATATAAAGTAAGGCTAGAATCCCCGTCACAATGGCATAAATTGTGATGAAGAACATGGTTTTTGTGTTTTCTCCTAAAAATTCAAAGGGTGCTGCTAAATAGAGCACAAATAAAATTACATTTATCGTTACTCCATAGGCCATTAATAATTTGTAATCAAAATAAGAGGCTGCCATAATAATCGTGAAAATTAAGATGTAATGTTTATTGAGTGCAAAGCCGTCTAAGAAAAATAACGCAACAACGACTAGGGCTGGCAATGCTATAAAAATATAGGCCTTCAAGCGGTCCGATATTTTTAAGAAATAATTAATTGTAGATAAAGCACAAACAAATATGCCAGTTGCTATGAAGATCAGTGAATTACTTAAACCATTCATGAAAATTAATGGAACAATAATAAGGACTACTAAAATATAAATAACGAATAAATTGATACGGTGAACTTTATTGTAATTAAAGATGCTGTTTTCCATTGCTTAAAAACCCTCTCTGAATATATATTGGAAAAACTATACTTATTTACATATTATAGAATAATTATCCATTATACAATGGGGATTAGGTTGAGTATTTCTTTTAGGAGTATTATTTCAGTATACATATAATATTGCTAATGCTTTTGCATTCAAAGTAATATTAAAATTGCTTTGAATATTATTTCGATTGTTCTAAAAATTTATCGTTAAAATGTTGGTCGACTTCGTTGACATGTATCCTTGAAATTGGTAATATTAAATAAACAATACCTATCTAGTTGGTAGGGATTAAAAAAAGGGGCGTATAAAATGAGTAAAATTGCAAATTCAGTTACGGATCTAGTAGGCCGTACACCAATCGTTAAATTAAATAATGTTACAGGAGAAAATGAAGGTAACGTTTACGTAAAACTTGAGTTCTTCAACCCAGGTTCATCTGTAAAAGATCGTCTAGCTTTAGCGATGGTTGAAGCTGCTGAAAAAGATGGTTCATTACAACAAGGTGGCACAATTATTGAGCCTACTTCTGGTAATACAGGTATTGGACTTGCAATGGTCGCTGCTGCAAAAGGTTACAAAGCAATCTTAGTAATGCCGGAAACAATGTCTTTAGAGCGTCGTAATTTATTACGTGCTTATGGAGCTGATCTAGTGTTAACGCCAGGTCCAGAAGGTATGAAAGGTGCTATTGCAAAAGCTGAAGAATTATCAGCTTCTGAAGGCTACTTCTTACCACAACAATTTAAAAATGAAGCAAATGCTGAAATTCACCGTTTAACAACAGCTCCTGAAATCATTGAAGCGTTTGATGGTCTTAAATTAGATGCATTCGTGGCAGGAGTTGGTACGGGTGGTACTATTACAGGTGCTGGTGAAGTATTAAAATCAGCATTTGATGGAATTGAAATTATCGCTGTTGAACCAGCTGACTCTCCAGTATTATCTGGCGGTAACCCTGGTCCACATAAAATCCAAGGTATCGGACCTGGTTTCGTGCCGGATGTATTAAATACGAATGTATATGATTCAGTATTTACGGTAGCAAATGAAACAGCTTTCGAGGTTGCACGTAAAGTTGCACGTGAAGAAGGGATTTTAGTTGGTATTTCTTCGGGTGCTGCAATTTATGCTGCAATTGAAACAGCGAAGCGTCTTGGCGCTGGCTCTAACGTATTAGCTATTGTTCCATCGAATGGTGAGCGTTATTTATCAACACCTTTATATGCATTTGAAGACTAATAGGTCATTTTCTAAAACGCGGCTTCTCGGAGTCGCGTTTTTCTTATGCCAATTTTCATATTATAAATAGCATAATAATCAAGAATCGAGTTTAATAGAATTACAAAGTAGTAAAGGGGACATTTTCCGAATGAAAGTTCAAACGTATACATTACAACTCACGAAGGATGAATTCTTCTATAGTTTTAAAGAGCAAACAAACGAACAAATACATACAGCGTTTTTAGAAAGTGGACGTGGAGGTAATTATACAATTGCAGCATGGAATCCTTTTGCAATTGCAAAATCGGTGGAAGGTTCATTACATATTACTTGGCAAGATGGGCACGAAGAAGTTCGAGTGGGAGAGGCGCTTGCACAGCTTGAGGCATTCGTAAATGAATATAAGTTGGATACTGATCTGTCTTTACCTGAATTCCAGGGGGGCGCAATAGGCTTTATTTCGTATGACTATGCACGAAAAATTGAACGTCTGCCGGAACTAACGGTGGATGCACTAAATGTACCAGATCTTTATTATTATTTATTTGATGCGTGGGCTGTACATAATGTGAAGACAGATGAAGTGACATTAATGAAGCGTCCGGAATCTAAAGTAGATTTAGTGCAGTGGGCTGACGCATGGAAAAAGGCGGCGCGAGAAGGATTAGCTAAACGTATTTTCTATGCAGGCGGAGCTGTTGATGTTGTGCAAGATGAGAGTGAGCTGCAAATTTCGTTTTCTTCAGAGGCATTTCATCAGGCGGTGCGTGATATTCAAGAATATATTAGTGCAGGCGATGTATTCCAAGTGAATTTATCGGTGCAACAGGCGAAAAAATTAAATGCACCACCAATTGTTATGTACGAGGCAGTGCGTTCGTTTAATCCATCACCTTATATGGCCTATATTGGCAGTGATTCATTTGCAGTGGTGAGTGGCTCGCCTGAATTATTGATAAAGCGTGCGGGTACAGCACTTTCAACTCGTCCAATTGCAGGGACAAGACCACGTGGGATGGACGAAGCCGCGGATATTGCATTAGCAAATGAGTTAATTGAAAATGAAAAAGAGCGTGCAGAACATGTAATGCTTGTTGATTTGGAACGTAATGATCTCGGACGCGTAAGTCGTTACGGAACAGTAGAGGTTGATGAGTTTATGGTCATTGAACGTTACAGTCATGTGATGCATATCGTTTCCAATGTGCGCGGTGAAATTGCAGACGGCAAGACAAATACAGATGTTATTCGAGCAATGTTCCCAGGCGGTACAATTACAGGTGCACCTAAAATTCGTACGATGGAAATTGTTGAGACATTAGAGCCTGTTCGACGTGGGTTATATACAGGTTCAATAGGATGGCTTGGCTATAACGGTGATATGGAGTTGAATATCGTGATACGTACAGCCTTTGTACAGGACGGGGTGGCTTATATTCAAGCAGGTGCAGGCATTGTTATTGATTCAATCCCGGAAAACGAATTTATCGAATCGCTAAATAAAGCGAAAGCAATGTGGCAGGCAAAGGCAATGGCGGAGGCGACGACAAAATGATTTTAATGATTGATAATTATGATTCATTTACCTATAACTTAGTGCAATATTTAGGGGAGCTAGGCGAGGAACTTAAGGTTGTGCGCAATGATGAAATTACATGTGCAGAGATTGAACAGCTCTCACCAAAAATGCTCGTTATTTCTCCGGGACCATGTACACCAGATGATGCAGGTGAAAGCTTGAATATTATTGAGTACTTTGCGGGTAAGCTCCCTATTTTAGGAGTTTGCTTAGGACATCAGGCGTTGGCGCAAGTATTTGGTGGTAAGGTTATTCGTGCAGAGCGTTTAATGCATGGTAAGACGTCCCCTGTTTTTCATAGTGGCGTAGGACTGCATGTGAAAAATGCCAATCCATTCGCGGCAACGCGCTATCATTCGTTGATTGTGGAACGTTCGACGTTACCAGATTGCTTAGAAATTACGTCTTGGACAGAAGAAGGCGAAATAATGGGCCTGCGCCATAAGGAATATCCAATTGAGGGTGTGCAGTATCATCCAGAGTCAATTATGACAGAAGATGGTAAGCAGCTATTACAACAATTTATTACACTTTATTGTAAGGGGTGATTGGGATGCTATGTTGGATGAATGGACAATATATTGAAGACACGCAACTAAAAATTTCCCCATTTGATCATGGGTTTTTATATGGTCTTGGCTTTTTTGAAACGTTCCGAACTTACAACGGCAAGCCGGCTTTTTTACCAGAGCATTTAGCAAGATTGCAGGAAGCACTTGCGACGTACCGTATTGATTTTCCTTATTCATTGGATGAAGTGGCGGAAGTCGTTGCGCAGTTGAACGATGCAGCGGAGGATGAGGATGGTTATTTCCGCGTAAATGTATCGGCGGGTGTGCATGATATTGGACTTGCACCATCTGAATATACAGCGCCAACGATCATTATTTTCCGAAAAAAACTTCCCCCTTCTACGAGGGGGAAGGAAAAAGATGCGGTTATTCTGAAAACAGTACGCAATGTACCTGAATCGGGCAAGCGCTATAAAGGTCACCATTACGGGAATAATGTGCTTGCGAGAATGGAGCTCCCAAGTTTAGCGGCGCATGAAGGCATATTTTTAACGGCGGAGGGTTGTGTGGCAGAGGGTATTACCTCAAATGTTTTTTGGGTAAAAAATGATATAATTTATACGCCATCTTTAGATGCTGGAATTTTACCGGGCATTACGAGAGGTTGGTTAATCAATTATTTACGTCAGCAGGGCTATGTGCTTGAAGAAGGATTACATTCAGCGGAGCAGCTATTGCATGCAGATGAATGTTTTATTACAAATGCGGTGCAAGAGCTTGTGCCGATTAAACAGCTCGAATCAGTGGGATTTTTAGGTGAGGCTGGTCCAATTTATTCGAAGCTACATACAAGTTATATAAAAGAGTTACAACGACGTGTACAAGGATAAGGAGAACCCGTGATGCAGAGTAAGATGAAAAAACCACTCATTTTAAATGGAATTGAGCTGGATTATCAGAAGGAAACATTTATTATGGGCATTTTAAATGTTACACCGGATTCATTTTCAGATGGTGGTAAGTTCGATACAGTTGAAAATGCTATAGCACAGGCAAAGGGAATGGTTGAGGCCGGTGCCAAAATTATAGATGTTGGCGGGGAATCAACACGTCCTGGTTATACACGTATTTCAGATGAAGAGGAAATTGCGCGAATCGTCCCAGTAATAAAGGCGTTAGCGAAAGAAGTTCCGGCAATCATTTCGGTGGATACGTATAAATCGAAGGTTGCACGCGCGGCAATTGAGGCCGGTGCGCATATGATAAACGATATTTGGGGAGCCAAGGCAGATCCTGAAATCGCAAAAGTTGCGGCAGAGCTTCAAGTCCCCATTATATTAATGCATAATCGCATGAAGGCTGAATATGCAGATTTTTGGCCGGAATTTATTGGCGACCTAAAGGAAAGCTTAGCGATTGCGAAGGAAGCTGGCGTTCCCGATTCGCATATACTTTTAGATCCAGGTATTGGATTCGTGAAAAATCTCCAGCAAAGTATGGAAGTAATGCAGCGTCTGGATGAAGTGGTGGCACTAGGCTACCCTGTCCTTTTAGCTACTTCTCGAAAACGACTAATTGGAGCGGTACTAAATTTACCTGTAGATGAACGAATAGAAGGTACAGCGGCAACCTGTGCATTTGGTGTGATGAAGGGCTGTCATATGATGCGCGTGCATGATGTGAAAGAAGTTGTACGAACGGTGAAAATGATGGATGCGCTAGTTGGCAAGTTACCCGTCGAGGGCGAGTTGCCAGTACGACATTAAAGGAGAATTGATATGGATTATATTCATTTAAGAGATATGCAGTTTTTTGGTTATCATGGGGTGCTCCCGCAGGAAACAGTTTTAGGTCAACGATTTCGTGCGACAGTGACAATTGCAGTTGATATTCAAAAGGCAGGGCAAACGGATGAGTTAGATGACACAGTGAGCTATGTCGGTGTGTATGATATTTGCAAAGAAGTGATTGAGGGGAAACCGTTTAAATTAATTGAGGCTGTTGCTGAAACAATTGCGACACGCATTTTAGCGGATTATGAAGGTCAAGTATTTGGCTGTAAAGTAGAAGTAATCAAACCTGACCCGCCAATCCCAGGTCATTATAAAGAAGTCGCGGTTGAAATCGTGCGCGGTACATTTGTATGAATGATGTGTATTTATCAATCGGCACGAATATCGGCGAGCGCAAGCGCAATTTACAAGAGGCGGTTTATTTATTGACCCAATGCGAGGCTATAGAAGTTATGAGCGTCTCTTCTATATATGAAACGGCACCAGTCGGATTTGTCGATCAAGCAGCGTTTTTAAATATCGCCGTCTACGTGAAAACAACGAAAACAGCGCAGGAAATGCTAGCGATTTGTCAGGCCATTGAAAATGAACAAGGACGCATTCGCGAATTTCGATGGGGGCCTCGAATCATAGACCTTGACATTTTACTCTATAATCACGAAAATATTGAATCGGAGCATTTAATCGTTCCTCATGCTAGAATGTATGAACGTGCATTTGTATTAGTGCCGCTAATGGAGATTGCGCAGACAGCTAGTCCTCAGTTAAATCTAGCTGAGCAAGCGTTGGCTTCGTTTGATAGAGAGAAAGAGGGCATACAGTTATGGATGCAGAGCGTTTCGGTCGAAGAGTTCGTGCATTTCGAAAGCTAAAACGACTTCAACAAGTAGAACTCGCAAAACGAGTAGAAATATCAACGACAAGTTTAGGACGCATCGAGCGCGGTGAAAAACGCCCGAGCCCTGAGCTAGTGACTAAAATTGCCGAACAGCTAGATATAAATGAAAAAGAATTAATCGGTGAAGAATGACCGAGTAGGAGGCAATAATTATGACAAACATACCATCTGTTCAAGAAAAGCCGTTCCAAATTGGCAAGCATGTAATGGATAACCGTGTAGTATTAGCGCCAATGGCCGGTATTTGTAACTCGGCATTCCGATTAACTGTTAAAGAATTTGGTGCAGGTTTAGTGTATGCAGAAATGATTAGCGATAAAGCAATCAACTTCCGTAATGAAAAAACGATGAGTATGCTTTATATAGACGAGCGTGAAAATCCGCTATCACTTCAAATTTTCGGAGGCGACAAGGATAACCTTGTACAAGCTGCAAAATATGTGGACAAACACACACCAGCTGACATTATCGACATTAACATGGGTTGTCCCGTTAACAAGATCATTAAATGTGAAGCAGGCGCGAAATTATTATTAGATCCAAATAAAATATATGAGATGGTTGCTGCAGTTGTAGATGCTGTAGATAAACCGGTTTCAGTTAAAATGCGTATTGGTTGGGATGATGCACGCGTATTTGCGGTTGAAAATGCCAAAGCTGCAGAGCGCGCAGGTGCTTCTGCAATTGCGATGCATGGTCGTACACGTGTTCAAATGTATGAAGGTAAAGCAAACTGGGATATCCTGAAGGAAGTTAAAGAAAACATTAGCATTCCATTCATGGCAAACGGTGACGTTGAAACACCTCAAGATGCAAAACGCATTTTAGAGCACACAGGTGCAGATGGTGTTATGATTGGCCGCGCAGCTTTAGGTAACCCATGGATGATTTATCGCACAGTGCAATATTTAGAAACAGGTATTTTACATGAAGAGCCAGGTATACGTGAAAAAATCGATGTTTGTATATTACACTTTGAGCGCTTAATGGAGCTAAAGGGTGAGCATGTTGCGGTGCGTGAAATGCGTAAGCACGCAGCTTGGTATTTAAAAGGGGTTCGCGGTAACGGGATATTCCGTAATGCGATCAATCAAGCGGAGACGAAGCAGGAGCTAGTAATGCTTCTTAACGGAATCGTTTCAGAACAGGAAGAGCGCGAACATATGGAACAAGAGGCTTCTAAAGTTGAATTTATTTAATTAACCGGGTGAGCACCCTTTTAGGAATCGCTATTCATCTTCGTGATGAATAGCGATTTTCTTTATGAATGTTTTGTTGCGAGCAATTATATTTCCTCTTATATAGAAGAAACACGCAAACACCATGGCCAGGATTGTTTAATAAGCAGGTTATTTTATTAAAACATTTTAAAAACAATGTGAATTAAACTGAAATACGTGAACAGTGCTTTAAAATTGTGTACAATAGTAATATTATGGACAAATACATCTATACAATCCGAACTACTTATTAGGGAGTGAACTACGTGTCAAATATTGAAGAATTAAACGACCAACTTTTGGTGAGACGCCAAAAGATGAATGATATTCGTGAAAACGGAATGGACCCATTCGGTAGCCGTTTTGTGCGCACGCATTTATCAAACGAGGTTACAGCTGAATTTGATCGATTCGATAAAGAGCAATTAGATGAAGCAACACATGAAGTTATCATCGCGGGACGTATTATGACAAAACGCGGTAAAGGGAAAGCTGGATTTGCACATATCCAAGATCTTGGTGGACAAGTCCAAATTTACGTACGTAAAGATGCAATCGGCGACGAAGCATATGAGCTATTTAATAAAGCTGACCTTGGCGATATCGTAGGTGTTAAAGGGAATGTATTCCGCACACAAGTGGGCGAGCTTTCAGTTAAAGCAACTGAATTCACATTCCTTACAAAAACATTACGTCCAATGCCAGAAAAATTCCACGGTATCCAAGACGTAGAACAACGCTACCGTCAACGTTACTTAGATTTAATGACAAATGATGAGAGCAAGCAAACATTCATCACGCGTTCAAAAATTATCCGTGCAATGCGTAACTATTTAGACGCTCAAGGATTCCTTGAAGTTGAAACGCCAATGTTACACACAATTGCAGGTGGTGCAGCGGCACGTCCGTTCATTACTCACCATAATGCATTAGATATGGAACTTTATATGCGTATCGCAATCGAGCTGCACTTAAAGCGTTTAATCGTTGGTGGCTTAGAGAAAGTATATGAAATCGGTCGTGTATTCCGTAACGAAGGTATCTCTACTCGTCACAACCCAGAATTTACAATGATTGAGTTATATGAAGCATATGCTGATTATAACGATATTATGGATTTAACTGAAAACCTAGTTGCACACGTTGCAGAAGAAGTATTAGGTACAACTTCTGTTCCTTACGGCGAAGATACAATTGAACTAGCTGTGGGCTGGAAACGTCTACACATGGTAGATGCAGTTAAAGAAGCGACAGGTGTAGACTTCTGGACGCCTATGTCTGTAGAAGAAGCGCGTGCATTTGCTGCTGAACATAACGTAGCAATCAAACCTTCTCATGAAGTAGGTCATATTATTAACGAATTCTTCGAGCAAAAAGTAGAAGAAACATTAGTACAACCAACATTCATCACAGGTCACCCAGTTGAAATCTCTCCATTAGCGAAGAAAAACCCAGCTGATGAGCGTTTCACAGACCGTTTCGAATTATTCATCGTACGTCGTGAGCATGCAAATGCCTTCACGGAGTTAAATGATCCAATCGATCAACGCGAACGTTTCGAAGCTCAAATGGTAGAAAAAGAAGCTGGTAACGATGAAGCGCATGAAATGGATAACGATTTCATCGAAGCATTAGAATACGGTATGCCGCCAACAGGTGGTTTAGGTATCGGTATTGACCGCTTAATTATGTTATTAACGAATTCAGCATCGATTCGTGACGTACTATTATTCCCAACAATGCGTCACCGCGACTAATTATATAGAAGAAAGCTGAGCGATATGTAAATATCGCTCAGTTTTTTCATTTCAAGAGGAAGAGGAATTGGTGTATAACATAGAAAATATTTAACGTTTCGAGAAAATGTTATTGGGGTATATATAAGACGGATATTTATCGTATTTTTTTATCAAAAACTATTGCAATCTATCATAAATGATGTTAAATTATTATAAGTCGCTGAGATATACACGACTAAAGAAGTAAAAAAGATATTGACATTCAGTTCGCTGAGATGTTAAGATTAAAAAGTTGTTTCGGAATACGAAATAACGAAAATATTAAACTTACAAAAAAGTGTTGACAAGCATAACGTTAACATGGTAAGATATAAAAGTTGTCACAAACGAGAGACGACGACATGAACCTTGAAAACTGAACAAGCAAAACGTTAATGAAACAACGTTTTAACAGACACTTGCTTAATCGCGGTGCTGATTAAAACAAAATTATAGATATCAACTTTATGTTGATACGCTAGCAAAGCAATGAGCTTTCAAACTAACTATTATGGAGAGTTTGATCCTGGCTCAGGACGAACGCTGGCGGCATGCCTAATACATGCAAGTCGAGCGAATTGATGAGA